>NZ_LZSZ01000184.1:0-125248 GCF_001665645.1 Mycobacterium sp. 852002-30065_SCH5024008
ATGCGATCGTCGGCAGCGTCAGATGTGTATAAGAGACAGGAATTAATTCCTGCGGTGGGCCGCCGTGTCGCAACCACGTCACCGCCCGGGCCGTGACCGCGCCGCTCGTCGTGGTCGTGGCAGCGGTGATCGGAGGCGTTGCGGTGGACCGCCTCAACGGTGTCTTCCCGGGGCCCGGCGTACCCAAGCCCGATCCGCGGGACGCGACCCCGCCGTACGCGGCCAAGACCGCCATCTACGAAATCCTGGGACCGCCCGGCACGACCGGCGTCGTCAACTGGATGGATGCGGACGCGCAACCGCAGAAGGCCAGCTTCACCACGCTGCCGTGGTCGCAGACGATCGTCGCCGAGATGCCCGGCATCTTCGCCTACGTCATCGCCCAAGGTGACAGCCCCTCCCTCGGCTGCCGGATCACCGTCGACGGCAAATTGGTCGACCAGCAACAGGTCGACGCGCGTGATGCGCAGGTTTCCTGCTTGGACAAGTCCGCGTGACCGACGACGCCGGCGACACTGACGAAATCCCCGTCGCACAGCCCACCGACGTTGAGCACAAACCGCGGCTGGCCCGCACCATCCGCGTGCTGGCGCTGCCTATCGTCGTGTTCTGGGTGCTGATCGCGGTCGGCGTCAACGTCTTTGTCCCACAGCTGGAAAAGGTTGCCGAGGAGGTCTCGGTGCCGCTCTCGCCATCCGACGCGCCGTCGGTGACCGGGATGAAGAGAATCGGGGAGAAATTCAAGGAGTACGACTCCGACAACCTCGTCCTGGTGACCCTGGTTGGTGACAAACCCCTCGGCGAGGACGCTCACCGGTACTACGACGATCTGGTCAAGAAGCTGCAGCAGGACACCGAACACGTCGAGCATGCGCTGAATTTCTGGGGGCAGCGATTCACGTCTTCGGGTGTCGAGAGCTACGACCACAAGGCCGCCTACGTCCAGGTCAACCTGCGCGGTGACCAGGGCGGGGCCGTCGGCGACAAGTCGGTCGCCTCGGTTCGCAAGATCGTTGCGGACTCGAAGCCGCCGCCGGGGGTGAAGGCATACGTCGCCGGTCAGGGAGCCCTGACCGCCGACACGATCGTTGTCGGCGACGCGAGTCTGGCCAAGATGACGATCATCACCATCGTGATCATCGCGATCATGCTCACGTTCGTCTACCGATCCGTCGGCACCGTGCTGTTGACGATGGTCATCCTGTTCGCCGGACTGGCCACCGGCCGAGGCGTGGTCGCGCTGCTGGGCGCGACCGGCATCATGGGGCTCTCCACCTTCGCCGTCAACTTGCTGACGGCACTGGCCATCGCGGCCGGTACCGACTACGCGATATTCATGGTGGGCCGCTACCAGGAGGCTCGCGAACGGGCCCTGGACCGCGAAGCCGCCTACTACGACACGTTCGCCGGTGTCAGCAAGGTGGTGCTGGGCTCGGGACTGACGATTGTTGGGGCGCTGGCCTGTCTGCATTTCACTCGGCTGCCCTACTTCAGTTCGCTGGCATTTCCGTGCGCAGTGGGTCTGCTGGTCGTGGTGGCCGCCGGGGTGACCCTGACGCCGGCGCTGATCGTAGTCGCCAGCCGCTTCGGTCTTTTCGACCCGAAACGAAAGTTCAACTACACGCGCTGGCGCCGTCTGGCGACGGCCATCGTGCGGTGGCCGGCGCCCATCCTCGCGACTTCCGTCATCCTGGCGATCGTCGGCGCCCTGGGCTTGATGGGCTTCAATCCGCGCTACAACGACCTGTACTACCTGCCGCAGAGTGCTTCCTCTATCCGCGCGTACACCGCGGCCGATCAACACTTCACCCAGGCCCGTTTGAATCCGGACCTGCTGATGATCGAATCGGACCACGATCTGCGCAATCCCGCCGACATGCTGGTCCTCGACAAGGTTGCTGGAGCAATCTTCCGGGTGCCGGGCATCGAACGGGTGCAGAGCATCACCAGGCCACTGGGTCCGCCAATTCAAAACGGATCCATCCCGTTTCAGCTCAGTGTGCAGAGCGCGCCGATCCGGGACAACCTCAATTACCTGAAGGCCCGTGTCGGCGACATCAAAAAGATTACCGGGTTTCTCGACACCCAGATCGCCCTGTTGGAGCGCCAGTACGCGGTGACGCAAAAGCTTGCGAACGCAGCGGACGACAGCTCGAAAACCACGGGGGAGACGGCTGCCATCACGGACGAGATTCGCGACCATATCGCGGATTTCGACGACTTCTGGAGACCGATTCGCAGTTACTTTTATTGGGAGAGGCACTGCTACGACATCCCGATCTGCTGGTCGTTACGATCGCTCTTCGACGCGCTGGACGGCTTCGATGAACTCGCCGAAAAGTTCCACGCCCTCACCAGCGACCTCACCAACACGGCTGCGGCCACCCGCGAATTGCTGGCGATCATTCCCGAGAATATCGCTGTCTCGAAAGCGATCCGGGATACGACGCTGACCATCTACAGCACATTCGACAACCTCATCGTCCAGTTCGACCGGCTGACCGACACGAACTCCGTGATGGGCAAGTCCTTCAACGACTCTCAGGTGGAGAGCCTCTTCTACTTGCCGCCGGAGATCTTCCAGAACCCGGACTTCCAGCTGGGGTTGAGCTTGATGGTGTCGCCGGACGGCAGGGCCGCTCGCTTCATCATCACTCACACAGTGGATCCCGCGACGACGCAGGGAATCTCGTCGGTTGATCAGGAGCGCCAAGCGGCCAAGGAGGCGCTGAAACTCACCTCGCTGCAGAACGCCGACATCTACCTCGGCGGTACGGCAGCGACGTTTTACGACATCGCCAACGGCGCGAAGTATGACCTGATGATCGCCGGGGTGGCCTCGATCGTGCTCATCTTCATCATCATGGTGCTCGTCACCCGCGCCTTGGTCGCTGCGGCAGTCATCGTCGGCACGATCGTGATGTCGCTGGGGGCCGCGTTCGGGTTCTCGACACTGATCTGGCAACACCTTCTCAATTTCCAGTTGCACTGGGTGGCAACCGAATTCGCACTTATCGTGCTGTTGGCTGTGGGCTCGGATTACAACCTGATGCTGGTGTCGCGGATCGAGGAAGAGATCGGAGCCGGCTTGAAAACGGGACTCATCCGCGGCATGGGTGTTACCGGCCCGGTGGTGACTGCCGCCGGTGTGGTGTTCGCCGTAACCATGGGCGCGATGATCACTAGCGATCTGCGGGCGATCGGCCAATTCGGCACAACGATCGGCCTCGGCCTCCTGTTCGACACCTTCGTCGTCCGGTCGCTCATCACGCCGTCGATCATGACGGCGATGGGACGCTGGTTCTGGTGGCCGAAGCGGGTGCGCGTCCGTCCGGCCAGCCAGATGCTTCGGTCCGTCGGACCGCGCCCGCTGGTGCGTGCGCTGCTGTACCAACCGCGCCACGCGGTTTCGCGGGATTCGCAGACCTAGCACGCGTCAGAGGGATTCCCGCAGCTGCGGGCCGCCGGCCTCAGGGCCGAATGGGCGCGCGGCTTGATTTTCACGCGCCGTCTACGCCAAACGCTGGTGCTTTACCACCTCGACCGTTATTCTATCGCCGTTGAAAAATTATTCCATAACTGTTGAAAACCGCCCTGACGGCCGCGGAGAGGACTGACGACATGGACTTTGCGTCAGTGCCTCCGGAGGTCAACTCCGGACTGATGTATGCCGGCCCCGGGGCGGCGCCGATGCTTGCGGCGGCGGCGGGTTGGGACGCGCTGGCCGCCGAGCTGGAGTCCACGGCCGGCGGCTACGCGGCAGAGCTGGCCGGACTGACCGGCCAGTCGTGGTCGGGCCCCTCGTCGCTGCTGATGACGGCCGCGGCCACCCCCTATGTGGAGTGGCTATCGATTGCAGCTGCTCAGGCTGCGCAGACTGCCGCCCAGGCCTACGCGGCGGCCGCGGCCTATGAGGCGGCGTTCGCGATGACGGTGCCCCCACCGGTGATCGCGGCCAACCGGGCACAGCTGATGGCGCTGATCGCGACCAATTTCTTCGGGCAGAACACAGCGGCGATCGCGGCCACCGAAGCCCAATACATGCAGATGTGGATACAAGACGCCACGGCGATGTATGGGTATGCCGCCGCGGCTGAGACCGCCGGCACCCTGACCCCGTTCGACGAGCCGCCGCAGACCACCAACCCGGCCGGGCAGGGCCTCCAGGCCCAGACGGTGGCGCAGGCCACCGGCAACGCCACCCAGCAGCTGGCCTCAACCAACGCCACGATGCACACCCTCAGCTCCACCACCGTCGGGCCCGTCGCTCCCGGCGAAACCGCCACCGCCGCGCCGGGCGACACCATCACCCTCGGGGCAAACACCGGCATGTTCGTCAACAGCGGCTCCATCGCGATCACCGGCCCGGGCACTAACCTCATCAGCTTCGGCTCCGTGATCGTCAACCCCGGCAGCACAATTCACACGATCATCGACTGTTCCGAGGGCGGTGTTCTGATCCCCGGGGGCGTTGACGTGACCGCCGGCTCCGGCCCCCTCGTCCTTGCCCCCGGCTCGTTCCAGGAAGTCTTGGTCACCCTCGTCAACGGCTCCGCCACGCTCCCCGTTGTCGGCACGGAACAGGTCGCCGTCCAGACCTTCGCAAACACCGCCACCGCTATCGCCGGCCCCGCCGGCGCGTCCATCACCAACGTCTTCGGCACCGTCAGCATCGCCTCCGTTACCCCCATCCCCAGCTCATCGAGTGCATTGGGGGCCGCTGTAGGCGGGCTGGCCTCGCCAGGCCTGGCGGGTACCGCAGGCATTCAGCCTCAGCTCGACGTGGATGGGTTGTTGGAATGGGCTCAAACCATTTCCGGTGCCGACCTGGCAACTGCCGGTTCAGGGTAGGCAATGGCAGGAGGCGACATGCGGTGGCCGTTCCACCCCTCGTCCGGGGTTGGCGCGCCGTCCGCAGGGGTCGGCGAGGCGGCCTCACTCGGTTCGCTGTCCGTTCCGCCCGCCTGGACGATGACCGCCCCGCAGGTCGAACCGGCGCTGTCCGCAACGGTTTTCAGCGTCGACGCCGCCCCGCCGGGGCGCACGTTCCGGGAGGCGCTCATGGCAACGGTGACTGGGCGCGCACTCGATCAGCTGCGTGCGCCCACCACTTCGTCGGCCACGCCCAACGCCAGCGCCATGATCGACACCTGCGGGTTGACCTCCGGGCAGCTCGGCAGGATCGAGGCGTCGGCGACCCATACACCGTCCACGCCGCGCAGCCGCCCGGTCTCGTCGACCGGACAGAGCTGAGTGTCGACGCCGGCGGCGGCCGTGCCGGTCGGGTGAAAGGCGGCCAGGTGCAAGCTCTTTGGGTCGCTGCTGCGCAAGGCGTCCTGCAGGGCGGGCAGTGATGTCACCGTCGTCGCGCCCGGTAAACCCGTGAGCACCTCGGTCGCCCCCGCCGCGAACAACAGCCGGCCCATGGCCTCGATTGCGACGAGGAGCTTGGCGATGTCGGCGCGGGAGATGTTGTAGCGCACCAGTGTTTCGCCGCGCACCGACGACACCGAGCCGACGCCGCGATCGGCCACCATGGCGCCGAACGTCGCTACCCGGGGCGCGGTGTCCAGCCAGCCGAGCAACTCGGCGCCATAGCCGGGAAACACCATCGAACCCATGCCGGGTGGGGTTGAGGTCGCTTCGATCAGCACGCCGTGTGATTCGTGCAGCTCGTGAACCGCGGCGCTTTGCAGCACCCCGTGCCAGGCGACGACGTCGTCCTCGAAACGCCCGGCGAGCATCGTCGCCGGATGCAGCGCCAGGTTGCGACCGAGCCGCGGGTGCGCACCGAACCCGCTGCGCCGCAACAGCCCCGGCGTCTCGGTGGCGCCGGCCGCCACGATGACCGTGTCGGCCAGCACGTCCAGCGCCGTGCCGTCGGCCCGGCGGGCCCGCACGCCCCGGGCGCGCCCGTGCCGATGCAACGCCCGCTCGACGCGGGCATCGGAGATGATCCGCGCGCCCGCCGCGCACGCCTCGGGCAGCGCGTTGAGGTGCACGCCGAACTTGGCGTTGCGGGGGCAGCCGATCGCGCACTGGCAACAGCCTTCACAGCCCGGCGCGTTGCGCGGAATCGGCGCCGCCCGCCAGCCCAGCGTGGCAGCGGCATCCAGCAGCAGCCGCCCGTTGCGGCCCATGACCTCCAGCGGCACCGGGGCGACCCGCAGCGTGTGCTCGACGTCGTCGAGGCGCTCGGTCAGCCGGTCCGAATCGGCGAGGGCAAGCCCGAACTCGTCACGCCAGCGCCGCTGCACGGCCGCCGGCGGGCGGTAGCAGGTGCCGGAGTTCACCACCGTGGTGCCGCCGACCGCCCGGCCGATGGGCAGCACCACCGACGGACGCCCCAGGGCGATGGTGGCCCCGGCGCCGCGGTACAACCCGGCATAGCGGTCGATGGGATGAGTGGTGCGGAATTCCTCGACCGTCCACCGGCGCCCCTCCTCGAGAACGACGACGTCCAGTCCGGCCCGCGCCAGGGTGCGGGCCACCATCGCGCCGCCGGCACCGGACCCCACAATCACCGCATCCGCGGTGACGACGGACCCGCTCTCCGCCGAGGAGACGACGTTCAACGTCGCGTCGGGCCGGGCCGTTCCCTGCTCTTTGGCGTGCGAAAGCAGTTCCGGTGCATAGGTTTCCGCGCCGTTGGCCAAGAGTACAACCGCCTTCATGGCCTCGACGGCCGCGCCGGCGTCCGGGCTCAGCGCGGCGACGCGCCGCACCACCTGCTCGCGCCGGTCGGGGCCGAGCCGGGGCAGTGACCGCCCGGTGGTGACGTAGCTCGCCGCGGCCAGCGCGAGCATCCCGGCGCGCATCGCGACCCGCGATGTCGTCGGCAGCTGTCGCAGGTAGCGCTCGACGCGGTCGGTCAGCTCGGGCGGTGTCGGGCCGCCGTATTCCTCGGGTAGTAACGCGCTCCCGAACGACGCGACCAGGCTCATATCACCCGCGCGAGCCGGCGGCCCATCTTGATGAAGAACGGATAGGTGGCGAAGATGGCAGCCGCCGCGGCGTGCAGCGGCCAGTCCGCTTCAGCGGTGTTCACGCCGAAAACCCCGCTGTTCCACATGAAGTCGCGGCCATTGCGGGCGCGGAAGGGCCGCCACAACACCCCCAATCCGGGGACGTTGTTGTACAGCCCGAACGACCCGCCGAAGAAGACGCCCAGCGTGGCGGCCTCGGCGACATCGCGACGGTCGGCGGGCAGCCGCCGCTCGATGAGCACGCCGGAGGCGAACAGCAGTGGTGGGTCCAGCAGAAAGCTCATGTCGGAATCCTTTCGTTGACGTCGGGTGCCGCGCGGCCGCGCAGGCCCACTTCGGCGTGCCCGGTGCCCAGCACCGACCAGTGCCGGTCGTCGATCTCGATGTGGACGTCGGCTTGTTCGGTGTTGGTGCACACCGCCTTGCCGCCGTCGGGATCGGTGTATTGCAGGCTCACGCATCTGTCCGCCGGCTGGTCGATCCGGATGAGCACCCGGCGGCCACCGATGCGTCCCTCCAGCTGCCAGTGCTGCAGACCGAGTGTCGTGCGCATCCGCAGTGACGGCAATGGGCTTGCGGGCCAATCCTTTCCGTCGATCCGAAACCGGACGAACGCCATCGGCGCGAGCCTGTTCAGGCCCGGCTTGTGCGAGACGGCGGTGACCGCCTCGCACACGTCGCCGTTGCCGAGGTCGGCATGGACCCATGCCCAGCGTTTGGCATTGCCGTGTCCGTAGATGTGGGCGACGCCGCCGCGCCACCCCTCGATGCGCGCGGCGGCGTCGTTGATGGTCAATGAGCCGGTGAAGTCGGCGGTGGGGGCCAGGACGACCTGGGCGCCCGGCAGCAGCTCGCGCTCCCAGGCGGCGCGGGGAAACGTCCACAGCGGTGCGCCGGTGTCGGTCCAGGACAGATCCCAGGCGAGTGATCCGGCGCGTCCGCTCAGCCGTTCGTCGCCCACCCGCACGTCCTCGGAGTCGAACCACCAGGGGCCGGCCGCGGGCCGGGCGGGCACGGGCCCGAACCGCTCGGTGCGGGGCGGCCCGTCGGGCGCAAACCAGGTGGCCCAGCCGTGCGCGTAGGCAGCGTCGGCGCCGGCCAGCGGGGCCACCGTCTCGCAGTGCACCCACAGCCCGGCGCGCGTCACCGGATCCGAGAGGGTGGCGTACCAGACCTCCAGGCGCCCGGCCTTGCCGCGCCAGCGCGGGGCCGCTGCCGATCGCATCTCGCCGTCCATTGCTCACCTTCCGTGGATTCGTCCACTATATTGGTTGAGCCAATGAACCAGTCAAGTCCGCTGCGTCCGCCCGACCGCCAACGCGTCGATGAACAGATCGCCGCGTCCATCACCGACGCCATCCTCGACGGCGCGTTTCCGCCGGGTTCGGCGTTGCCGCCCGAGCGCGAACTGGCCGAACAGCTCGGTGTCAACCGCACTTCGCTGCGGCAGGGTCTGGCCAGGCTGCAGCAAATGGGCTTGATCGAGGCCCGGCACGGCAGCGGCAACGTGGTCGCGGACCCGCAGGCGCTCACCCACCCCGCGGTCGTCGAGGCGCTGGTCCGCAAACTGGGCCCCGAGTTCCTGGTGGAACTGTTCGAAATCCGGGCCGCCCTGGGCCCGTTGATCGGCCGGTCGGCCGCGCGGCACGGCGCCCGCGGGGATGCCCAGGCCCTACGCGCCGCGTTGGTCGCGGTCCGTGAGGCCGACAGCCCGGCCGCGCGCCAGGCCGCCGACCTCGCCTACTTCCGGGTGCTCATCCATCACAGCCGCAACCGCGCGCTGGCGTTGCTGTACCGCTGGGTCGAGCACGCCTTCGGCGGCCGCGAGCACGACCTCACCGCCGCTTATGACGACGCCGCACCCGTGGTAGCCGGCCTCAGTGCCATCACCGACGCCGTGCTGTCGGGCGACGAGGCTGCGGCGGCGGCCGCGGTGGAGGAGTACCTGCGCGCCAGCGCACAGCGAATGGTCTTGTCTTACAACAAGACTGGAGCTACTCGGCGAGGCGAGTCGCCGGATGGACCGCTATGAGCCCCAACTTGCTGCGGCGCTTGCACATCGCCGCCAGTTCCGCGTAGGCCTTGGCGCCGAGCAGCTCGGTGAGCTCATCGGCCATGCTCTCCCACACCTGCTTGGCGCCGACATGGGCGCCGGGGTCGCCGGTGCAGTACCAATGCAGGTCGGCACCCCCGGAGCCCCAGCCGCGCCGATCGTATTCGGTGACAGTGGTTTTGAGGATTTCGGTGCCGTCGGGCCGCGTCACCCACTCCTGGCTGCGCCGGATGGGCAACTGCCAGCAGACGTCGGGCTTCATGGTCAACGGCGCGACGCCCAGCTTGAGGGCTTTGCTGTGCAGCGCGCACCCGGGGCCGGCGGGGAAGCCGGGCCGGTTCAAGAAGATGCAGGCGTCCTTGTGTTTGCGGGTGCGGTACTGGGCCTGTCCGTCGTGCTCGTCGAGCTCCAGATATCCCTTGCGGCCCAAGCCCTTTTCGCGGAACTGCCAATCTTCGTCGGTCAGGTGCTGCACGGCGTCGTCGAGCCGGGCGCGGTCGTCGTCGTCGGATAAGAACGCCCCGTGCGAACAGCATCCGTCGTCCGGGCGGCCGGCCACCGTGCCGTGGCAGGCGGGCGTGCCGAACACGCATGTCCAGCGCGACAGCAACCAGGTGAGATCGGCCGCGACCAGGTGCTCGGGATTGTCCGGGTCGTAGAACTCCACCCACTCACGGGCGAAGTCGAGTTCGACCTCGTGCCCCGGCTCCGGATAAGCATTCGCCACGGGTCCACGTTAGTCGACGATTCCGGCTCTTCGGCTTGCTGACACTCTGGGCCCGACGGTGCAACATCGGCAACCTCCACAGCGGGCCGCATCTTCGCCGACTAGGTTGTTTCCCGTGCGATTGGGCGTGCTCGACGTGGGCAGCAACACGGTGCATCTGCTGGTGGTTGATGCGCACCGTGGTGGGCATCCCACGCCTATGAGTTCGACCAAGGCCACGCTGCGCCTCGCCGAGTCCATCGACAGCTCGGGCAAGATCACCAAGCGCGGCGCCGAGAAACTTATCTCCACGATCGACGAGTTCGCCAAGATCGCGGACAGCTCGGGCTGCGCCGAGCTGATGGCCTTTGCCACGTCCGCGCTCCGTGACGCGGTGAACTCCGACGACGTGCTCACCCGCATCCGCAAAGAAACCGGTGTCGAGCTGGAGGCTCTCAGTGGCGTCGACGAGTCGCGGCTGACTTTTCTGGCCGTGCGCCGCTGGTATGGGTGGAGCGCGGGGCGGATCATCAACCTCGACATCGGTGGCGGCTCGCTGGAAATGTCCAGCGGCGTCGACGAGGAGCCCGAGGTTGCCCTGTCGCTGCCGCTGGGTGCCGGCCGATTGACCCGCGAATGGCTGCCCGACGATCCGCCCGGCCGGCGCCGGGTGGGGATGCTGCGGGACTGGCTGGATGCCGAGCTCGCCGATGCCGCCGTCACCGTGTTGGAAGCCGGCGCCCCCGACCTGGCGGTGGCGACGTCGAAGACGTTCCGCTCCCTGGCACGGCTCACCGGCGCGGCGCCGTCGGCGGCCGGACCGCGGGCGAAAAGGACGCTCACAGCAAACGGCCTCAGGCAACTCATATCTTTCATCTCTAGGATGACGACCGCTGACCGGGCCGAACTGGAAGGGGTGAGCGCCGAGCGGGCGCCGCAGATCGTGGCGGGTGCGCTGGTGGCGGAGGCGAGCATGCGAGCGCTGTCGATTGAATCGGTGGATATCTGCCCGTGGGCATTACGGGAAGGTCTCATCTTGCGCAAACTGGACAGCGAAGCCGACGGAACGCCCCTCATGAAGCGATCCGTGCGCGATGCTGGAGGCCAGGCAGGTGATCGGGACGGGAACCGATCGAGAGGCGACAAAGCATGACCGGACCACATTCCGAGACCGAGAGCCCCGGCACTCGGCCGATCTCGGTGGCCGAACTTCTGGCCAAGAACGGAACCATCGGCGCCCCGGCAGTCACGCGGCGTCGGCGCCGCCGGCGCGGCGATAGCGACGCGGTGACCGTCGCCGAGCTGACCGGCGAGATCCCGGTCATCCGCGACGACCAAGAGGACCCCCGCACGGCCGAACGGCCCGGCGCCGAACCCGTCGTTGCCGCCTCCGAGCAGCAAACCGAAGACAAGCCCGCCACCGCGTACTGGTCGCAGCCGGAGCCGCGCTGGCCCAAGTCGCCGTCGCAACCCGGCAAGGCGGCGGGGCCTGAGCGCAGCGCGTACCCGCGCCCCCTGAGCCACGTCGAGCCGGGGGACGCCAACGGCACCGGGCAGTCCGGTGCCGAGGGCATGAATCCCGACCCGCTGGACCACTACAGCGATCTCCCGGTGGACGTGATGGATTCGGAGGTGCGCGACGCCGAACCCGCGCTGGAGGACTCCGCATATGTGCGTTCCTTCCTGCGCACCGAGATCGATGAGGCCGAAGAGGACGCAGACCCGCTGGCCACCGGATTCGTAGCGGACGAGCATCACCTCGACAGCGAGACCGTGCGCGCGGGCGCGGCCACCGACGTCCACCCGGCGCAGGGCAGGCTCGAGTCGCTGTGGCGTGGCAGCTTGGTCGTATTTCAGTCGATTCTGGCCGTCGCTTTCGGCGCGGGATTGTTCGTCGCCTTCGACCAGTTGTGGCGCTGGAACAGCATCGTGGCCTTGGTGCTCTCGGTGCTGGTGATCCTGGGCCTGGTGGCCGGCGTTCGGGTGGTGCGCAAGACCGAGGACATCGCCAGCACGTTGATCGCGGTCGCGGTGGGGTCGCTGATCACCCTGGGCCCGTTGGCGCTGTCGTTGCAGTCGGGCTAGGCGGACCCGGGACCACACAGACCGTTGCGCCCAGCTATCAAAGTCGGACTTTCGACGGCCTCGGTGTACCCATTGCGGGCCGAGGCCGCCTTCGAGTACGCGGCCCGGCTCGGCTACGACGGCGTCGAGCTGATGGTGTGGGCCGAGTCGGTCAGCCAGGACATCGACGCCGTCCAGAAGCTGTCCCGCCGCTACCGCGTACCGGTGTTGTCGGTGCACGCGCCCTGCCTGCTCATCTCGCAGCGGGTGTGGGGCGCCAACCCGATCTCCAAGCTGGACCGCAGCGTGCGGGCGGCGGAGCAACTCGGCGCGCAGACCGTCGTCGTGCACCCGCCGTTTCGCTGGCAGCGTCGTTACGCCGAGGGATTCAGCGACCAGGTCGCCGAGTTGGAAGCGTCGAGCGACGTGATGGTCGCGGTGGAAAACATGTTCCCGTTCCGGGCGGACCGGTTCTTCGGGTCCGGCCAATCGCGGGAGCGGATGCGCCGGCGCGGCGGCGGCCCGGGGCCGGCGATATCGGCGTTCGCGCCCTCGTACGACCCGCTGGACGGCAACCACGAGCACTACACGCTGGACCTGTCCCACACCGCGACCGCCGGCAGCGACTCGCTGGACATGGCGCAGCGGATGGGGGGCGGGTTGGTCCACCTGCACCTGTGCGACGGCAGCGGCCTGCCCGCCGACGAGCACCTGGTCCCCGGACATGGCACGCAGCCCACCGCCGAGGTGTGCCAGATGCTGGCCGGCAGCCACTTCGCCGGCCACGTCATTCTGGAGGTGTCCACGTCCAGCGCGCGCAGCGCCAGTGAGCGCGAAAGCATGCTCGCCGAATCCTTGCAGTTCGCCCGCACACACCTGCTGCGCTGATAACCCAGGAGACCATGAACGCGTTATTCACCACCGCAATGGCCTTGCGGCAGGTTGACCCCGGCGTGTTTGAGGGTGAGCTCAACAAGCACTGGACCATCGGTCCGAAGGTGCACGGCGGCGCGATGCTGGCGCTTTGCGCCAACGCCGCCCGCACCGCCTGCGGCGCACAGTCGCCGTCCGGCTTCGAACCGGCCCAGCAACCCGTCGCGGTGTCGGCGAACTTCCTGTGGGCCCCCGATCCGGGCCCGATGCGGTTGGTGACCTCGATCCGTAAGCGTGGCCGCCGGATCAGCGTCGTCGACGTCGAGCTCACCCAGGGCGACCGCACCGCGGTGCACGCCGTGGTCAATCTCGGCGAGCCGGAACATTTTCCGCCCGACGGTGATGCCAAGCCGCTGCTGTCGGCCAACCCGGTCGTGGGCCTGATGGCGCCCGAGCCCCCCGACAACATCGCGCCGATCGGGCCCGGGCACCCCTTGGCCGGCCTGGTGCACCTCGGCGAAGGCTGCGATGTGCGTCCGGTGCTGTCGACCCTCGGGCCGTCCGCCGACGGTGGCCCGCCGGTGATCCAGATGTGGGCGCGCCCGCGCGGGGTGGCTCCGGACGCGCTGTTCGCGCTCATGTGCGGGGATCTGTCGGCGCCGGTCACCTTCGCCGTGGAGCGCACCGGCTGGGCTCCCACCGTCCAGCTGACCGCCTTCCTGCGCGGACTGCCCGCCGACGGGTGGCTGCGAATCATCGCGACGTGCACCGAGATCGGACATGACTGGTTCGACGAGGACCACACCGTCGTCGACAGCCTGGGTCGCCTGGTGGTGCAAGCCCGCCAATTGGCGTTGGTCCCTGCCGCCGGGTAGCCGCCGCTGTCTGCGATGCTGTCGGGCATGGCAAGAATCGCGATCGTCGGTGGCGGCAGCATCGGGGAGGCACTGCTGTCGGGTCTGCTCCGCGCGGGCCGGCAGGTGAAAGACCTGGTGGTCGCCGAACGTGTTCCGGAGCGCGCCCAGTATCTGGCCGACACCTACTCGGTGTTGATCACTTCGGTGGCCGACGCGGTGGAGAACGCATCCTTCGTCGTGGTCGCGGTCAAGCCCGGCGATGTGGAGCCCGTGATGGCGGAGCTGGCGAAGGCGGCCGCCGCGTCCGAGAGTGACAGCGCCGAGCAGGTGTTCGTCACCGTCGCGGCGGGGATCAGCATCTCGTATTTCGAGTCGAAGCTCCCGGCCGGAACGCCGGTGGTCCGCGCGATGCCGAACGCGGCGGCACTGGTCGGCGCGGGGGTGACGGCGCTGGCCAAGGGCCGGTTCGTCACCGTCCCGCAGCTCGAGGGCGTCTCGGCCCTGTTCGACTCGGTCGGCGGGGTGCTGACCGTGCCGGAAGCCCAGATGGACGCCGTGACGGCGCTGTCGGGGTCCGGCCCGGCGTACTTCTTCTTGATGGTCGAGGCCCTGGTGGACGCCGGGGTTGCCGCGGGCCTGAGCCGGGACGTGGCCGCCGACCTGACGGCGCAGACGATGGCCGGGTCCGCGGCCATGCTGCTGGAACGGATGGACGCCGAGCGGCGGCCGGGCGAGGGGGAGGCGCCGGGGTTGCGGGTGGACGCCACGGCGACGCAGCTGCGGGCGACCATCACGTCACCCGGTGGCACCACCGCCGCGGGGCTTCGCGAACTGGAAAAGGGCGGACTGCGGGCGGCCGTCGATGCGGCGGTTCAGGCCGCCAAAACGCGCTCTGAGCAGCTAAGAATTACATCGGAGTAATCCAAGAATTTTAAACTGATTGTCCCCCACCAGTACCAGTAACCCCATTAGTCCCGCTATTCTCCTCTTTGTATGCACGTGTGGGTGCCAGCGGAGGGGAAGCCGCTGGCATTGCGCGGGCCTGACACGATTGGGTTGCGATGACGTCTACGAACGGGCCATCGGCGCGAGATTCCGCTGGTAAGCGGGACGCCGGTTCCGGCGAGGGCCAGCAGGGCAGGACACAATTCTTGACGGTCGCCGAGGTGGCGGCGTTGATGCGGGTCTCCAAGATGACGGTGTACCGACTGGTGCACAACGGCGAGCTGCCCGCGGTCCGGGTCGGGCGGTCTTTCCGGGTGCACGCCAAGGCGGTGCACGACATGCTGGAGACGTCTTACTTCGACGCGGGCTGACCCCGAAACTGGCTGCTTGCGCGGAGTGTGCGGGCAGCCGGCGGTGCGCTTCGCGGTTACGCGGCGGTCGTCGACGCCGGTTTGGTGTTCGGTGCGTCCCGCCGGGTAAAGTATCCGGGTCAATCCTGCTTGCAGGTCACGGGTCAGATAGCGGAGTTCATGGGTTCAGTAATCAAGAAGCGGCGCAAGCGCATGTCCAAGAAGAAGCACCGCAAGTTGTTGCGCCGCACACGGGTGCAGCGCAGAAAACTCGGCAAGTAGGCCCGCCCGCGGCGTAATGCTGCGGTCTCTCCCGGTGGATAGGCTGTTTGGGTGGATCAGTCGAGTGGGGATGGCGCCGGAACCGGCGACACCGCGAGCAACACGGTGCATTACCCCAAGGTTGTGCTGGTTACCGGTGCGTGCCGGTTCCTGGGCGGCTACCTGACCGCTCGGCTCGCGCAGAACCCGATGATCAACGCGGTCATCGCGGTGGACGCGATCGCGCCCAGCAAGGACATGCTGCGCCGGATGGGCCGCGCCGAGTTTGTGCGTGCCGACATCCGTAATCCCTTCATAGCCAAGGTGATTCGCAACGGCGACGTCGACACCGTGGTACACGCGGCAGCGGCGTCGTACGCCCCGCGGTCCGGGGGCACCGCTGCGTTGAAGGAAATCAACGTGATGGGTGCGATGCAGCTGTTCGCGGCCTGCCAGAAGGCGCCCTCGGTGCGCCGCGTCGTGCTCAAGTCGACCTCCGAGGTGTACGGGTCGAGCGCTCACGATCCGGTGATGTTCACCGAGGACAGCACCAGCCGTCGACCGCTGCGCGGGGGTTTCGCCAAGGACAGTCTCGACATCGAGGCGTACGCGCGCGGCCTGGGCCGGCGCCGCCCCGATATCGCCGTGACGATCCTGCGGCTGGCCAACATGATCGGGCCGGCCATGGACACCACGCTGTCGCGGTACCTGGCCGGGCCGCTGGTGCCCACGATGTTCGGCCGCGACGCGCGCCTGCAGCTGCTGCACGAGCAGGATGCGCTGGGCGCGCTGGAGCGCGCGGCGATGGCCGGCAAGGCCGGCACCTTCAACATCGGCGCCGACGGGATCATCATGCTGTCGCAGGCGATCCGGCGGGCCGGCCGGATTCCATTGCCGGTGCCCGGTTTTGGCGTCTGGGCGCTCGATTCGCTGAGGCGGGCCAATCGCTACAACGAGATCAGCCGCGATCAGTTCGCCTACCTGAGTTACGGCCGGGTCATGGACACCACCCGGATGCGCTCGGAGCTCGGATATCAGCCGAAATGGACGACGGCCGAGGCTTTCGACGACTACGTCCGCGGCCGCGGCATGACTCCCATTATCGACCCGCATCGGGTACGCTCCCTGGAGGGTCGAGCCATATCTTTAGCTCAGCGCTGGGGTAGCCGAAATCCAGTTCCGTGGGGTGGGGTCAGGTAGGTATCGTGGCTGGTGAAACCAGAGCCAATGTCATTCCACTGCATACAAATCGGGGTCGGGTAGCGGCGCGTAAAAGAGCCGATCAGCGGGCGGAGTCAGCTCGCCAGCATCCTTCCTTGCTTTCGGACCCGCACGGCCGGGCTTCAGCCGAACAGATCGCCGCCGTCGTCCGCGAGATCGACGAGCATCGGCGTGCCGCGGGCGCTGGATCGGCGGACGCCCCGCTCAACGAACTCGCTCAGCGCGTCGCCGCGGTTGCCGGCTTCCTGCGTCAGCGGCTCACGGGTGACTACACCGTCGATGAGTTCGGCTTCGATCCGCACTTCAACAGCGCGATCGTCCGGCCGTTGCTGAGGTTCTTCTTCCGGTCGTGGTTCCGGGTCGAGGTCAGCGGAATCGAAAACCTGCCCAGCGACGGGGCCGCGTTGGTGGTGGCCAACCATGCCGGGGTGTTGCCGTTCGACGGGCTGATGTTGTCGGTGGCCGTCCACGACGAGCATCCCGCCCAGCGGGACATGCGGTTGCTCGCCGCCGACATGGTGTTCGACCTGCCCGTGGTGGGTGAGGCCGCCCGCAAGGCGGGCCACACGATGGCCTGCACGACGGACGCGCACCGGCTGCTCGCCGCCGGGGAACTGACCGCCGTGTTCCCGGAGGGCTACAAGGGGCTGGGGAAGCGCTTCGAGGACCGCTACCGGTTGCAGCGGTTCGGCCGCGGGGGCTTCGTGACGGCTGCGCTGCGCACCAAGGCGCCCATCATCCCGTGCTCGATCATCGGTTCGGAAGAGATCTATCCGATGCTGACCGATGTCAAGATGCTCGCCCGGCTGTTCGGCCTGCCCTACTTCCCGATCACGCCGCTGTTCCCGCTGGCGGGGCCGGCCGGGCTGGTGCCTCTGCCGTCGAAGTGGCGCATCGCGTTCGGTGAGCCCATCTACACCAACGACTACGCCGCCTCCGACGCCGAGGACCCGATGGTCACCTTCGAGTTGACCGATCAGGTTCGCGAGACGATCCAGCAGACGCTGTACCGCTTGCTCGCCGGCCGGCGCAACATCTTCTTCGGCTGAAGCTCTCCTGACGCGAAAACGCCCCGGAGCCAACGGCTTCGGGGCGTTTTGCGCTTGGATTACTTGACCATTGTGAACTGGCAGACGTTGGTGTAGCCGTCGCGGAACAAGTCCGAGCAGCCCCGCAAGTACTTCAGGTAGATGTCGTAGGTCTCCTGCCCCTTCAGGGCGATCGCCTCGTCCTTGTGCGCCTCGAGGGCATCGCCCCAGGCGGTCAGCGTCGGCACGTAGTTCTTGCCGATGAAGTGGCGTCGCTCGATCTTGAAACCCGCATCGGTCGCGTACTTGTCGACCAGGTTGACCTGGGGCAACTTTCCGCCCGGGTAGATCTCCTTCAGGATGAAGCTGATGAACCGCAGCAGGGTCATGTTCACCTGCAAGCCCATCGCTTTGCCCTCCTCGGCGGTGGGCACCACGATCGAGTGCAGCAGCATGCGGCCGTCGTCGGGCAGCAAGTCGTAGTACTTCTTGAAGAAGGTGGCGTACCGCTCGTATCCGGCGTCGCCGGCTCCGTCGGCAAAGTGCTCGAACGCGCCCAGCGACACGATGCGGTCGATCGGTACGTCGCCGGGGAATTCCTCCCAGCCTTGGATCCGCACCTCCTTGCGGCGGGGGCTGTCCATCTTCTCGAATTCGGCCACGCAGTGGGCGTACTGGTTCTCGCTCAGCGTCAGGCCGATGACGTTGACGTCGTACTCGGCCACCGCGTGCCGCATGGTCGAGCCCCAGCCGCTGCCGATGTCGAGCAGCGTCATGCCGGGCTCGAGGTTCAGCTTGTCCAGGGCCAGCTTGCGCTTCGCGTACTGCGCCTCTTCCAGAGTCTTGGTCAGATTCTGCGGGTCCGGATTCTCGTCGAAGTATCCGCAGCTGTAGGTCATCGACGGGTCAAGCCAGAGCTTGAAGAATTCGTTCGACTTGTCGTAATGGGACCGGACTTTCTCGACCGGTGGCTTGAGCTGGGTGCTACCCGTTTCCCCCTGTGAAGTCATTGATTTGACCCTACTTTCCGGCTGATATGGATGCGATTGCGGCCACTGTTGCATCAGTGTCGGCTTGGGTTGTGGCTTCCCCCAGCATCGTCACGACGCTGGTGATAAGCGGGTTCCCGTCGGCATCGGTGACTTCGCTGCGGATCTCAGCGAGCACGGTGCCATGGGATTCGATCACCGAGTCTAGATAGGTGTCGAAGAAAAGCATATCGCCGGCCACGATCGGTCGGTGGAACTTGAACTTCTGATCGCGGTGGATCACCCGGGCGATATTGATCGGAATGCTGAACTTGGTGAAGATCTCCAGCTGCACGCGCCGTCCGGCGATAGCGAGGAACGTCAGCGGGGCCAGCAGCGAGTCGTAGCCGGCAGCGGCGGCATCGGCCTCGCTGAAGTGCGTCGGATGCTCATCCTTGATCGCGATCGCGAACTCCCGAATCTTCTCGCGTCCGACCAGGAAGTAATCCGGGGCCCGATAATGGCTGCCGATGAGTCCTTCGGCTTCTTTGGGGGTCGTCATGCCGCTGTCGCTCTCCGCTCGAATAGGTCTCAGCGGCGCAGCCTATCAGCGCGATTGTCGTCGGGACGCCACCGCGGCCAGTGCGCCACCCGCCGCGCCCAGCGCCAATGCCGACGGCACTCCGATCCTCGCGGCCTTGCGGGCGGTGCGAAAGTCGCGGATCTCCCAGCCGCGTTCGCGGGCCAGTGTGCGCAGGCGGGCGTCGGGATTGATGGCGACGGCGGTGCCAACCAGCGACAGCATGGGCACGTCGTTGAAGCTGTCGGAGTACGCCGTGCAGCGTTTGAGGTTCAGCCCCTCCCGGATGGCCAGCGACCGCACGGCGTGCGCCTTCCCGGTGCCGTGCAGGATGTCGCCGACCAGCCGCCCGGTGAATACGCCGTCGACGGACTCGGCGACGGTGCCCAGGGCGCCGGTCAGGCCGAGCCGCCGCGCGATGGTCGCCGCGAGTTCATACGGCGTGGCGGTGATCAGCCAGACCTGCTGGCCCGCGTCGAGGTGCATCTGCGTGAGCTCGCGGGTGCCCGGCCAGATCTTGTCGGCGATGATCTCGTCGTAAATCTCCTCGCCCAGGGCCACCAGTTGTTCGACGGAGCGGCCCTCGATGAAGGCGAGCGCTTTGCGCCGGCCGGCGGCGACGTCGTTGCTGTTCTCCTTGCCGAGGATCTGGAATTTGGCCTGGGCGTAGATGAAGCCGAGCACATCGCGGTACGTGAAGTAGTTGCGCGCCGCCAGCCCGCGGCCGAAGTGCACCGCCGAGGAGCCCTGCACCAACGTATTGTCCACGTCGAAGAAGGCGGCCGCGGTCAAGTCGATCGGCGGCTGCGGGCGATCCTCGGCGGCGGTTTCCTCCCGCAGGCCTTCCAGCGCGCGGGCGGCGCTGGCCTCGGCGGCCAGCGACTCCAAGTCAACGCGACTGAGGTCTCCGTTGACCGGGTCAGAGGAAGTCATCGCCAAACCTCCTAGATCGCTGTGTTGCCTGGCGACCCAGTGGGTCCCGATGTTCAACCCTATCCGGGAGGCGTGGCGAGGGCTGTGTATGTCCGGCTTCTCGTCCACGTCCGATGCGCTCGGGGGTGCGGCCTAATTGTCTTCCCCGGGCAGCGCCGCCCAGCGGCGCCATCTGCTCACGACCACATACCGAGATTCGTCGACATGGCGCCGGTGTAGTTGCCGTGCGCGGTCGTGGCTACCTTCTCGAGTTGCGCCAGCGCCTCACGCATCATCGCCTCGCCGCGCACCCAGTGCTGATGCGCCTCGGCATGGGCCGCGGCGGCCTCACCCGTCCACGCGGCGTGCAAACGTGTTACCCGAGAATCGATTTCGGCGATCACGTCCTCGGCGTAACGCTGAAACGTCGCCATCCGCTGCACCGCATCGGCCAGCGCCTGGGGATCCACCCGGAACGCCTCAGCCACCACGCACCGCCCGCTCCGCCTGGGCGGACCCGGCCTCGTTGGCCTGGTAGCCCTCGCCGGCCTGACCCACCAGGTGCGCCAGCATCGACAGCCCGAGCTGTACCTCTCGGGCGCCCCGATGCCATAGCTCCCATGCCGAGGCGTATGCCGTTCCCGACGCCCCCTGCCAGCCGCCCAGCACCTGACCGACCTGATCGTCGAGCCGGCTCAACTCGGCCGAAAGATGCTCGGCCGCGCCGCCGATGGAAACGGCATGGCTTTGCATCACCACCGGATCAACCCGCAGCGTGTCGTCAGCCATAGCCGGAACATAACGCCTGGTAGGTGGCCTCACAAGTCACCGATGCCACACTGGTGGCCATGACCGACGCCCCCCGGCGGCCGCACGTGGAGCTACTGACCCGAGACGGCTGCACCATCTGCGAACGCGTGCACGCGCGACTCGGTGAATTGGCGGCTGAGCTGGGCTTCGACCTGTCGACGATCGACGTCGACGCCGCCGCATCGGCCGGCAACCCGGCGCTGCGGGCCGAGTTCGGCGACCGGCTGCCCGTGATCCTGCTCGACGGCCGCGAGCACAGTTACTGGGATATAGACGAGGCCCGGCTGCGCGCGGATCTCGCTCGATGAGGGCCGCCGGGCAATTATTTGGTAGCCCACCTGATAAACGATTACCGTGGAAACCAGTTCAATTACTGGAGAAAGCAAGGGAGCTGGCCAGGTGATGCTGCCGTGAGCGTCTTGCTTTTCGGGGTTTCGCACCGCAGTGCGCCGGTCTCCGTCCTGGAACAACTCACCATCGACGAATCCGATCAGGGCAAGATCGTCGACCGGGTGTTGCAGTCGCCGCTGGTAACCGAGGCGATGGTGCTGTCGACGTGCAACCGGGTCGAGGTCTACGCGGTGGTGGATGCGTTCCACGGCGGGCTGGCGGCAATCGGGCAGGTGCTGTCGGATCACTCCGGAATGTCGATGGGGGACCTGACCAAGTACGCGTACGTCCGCTACAGCGAGGCCGCCGTCGAGCACCTGTTCGCGGTGGCCAGCGGTCTGGACTCCGCTGTCGTGGGTGAGCAGCAGGTGCTCGGCCAGGTGCGCCGCGCGTATGCCACCGCGGAAACCAACCGCACGGTCGGCCGGGTCCTTCATGAGTTGGCCCAGCGGGCGCTGTCGGTGGGAAAGCGGGTGCATTCCGAGACCGCCATCGACGCGGCCGGCGCCTCCGTGGTGTCGGTCGCCCTGAACATGGCCGAACGCCGGCTGGGCGGGCTACAGGGCAAGACCGCCGTGCTGGTCGGTGCCGGCGCGATGGGCGCCCTGGCGGCGGCCCACCTGACCCGGGCCGGCATCCGGCACGTGCACGTCCTGAATCGGTCGCTGTCCCGGGCGCAGCGGTTGGCCCGCAAACTCCGCGAATCCGGTATCCAGGCCGACGCGATGTCGCTCGACCGCTTGGCCGACGCGGTGGCCGACGCCGACGTCATGGTCAGCTGCACGGGCGCGGTGAGCCCGGTCGTCACGCTGGCCGACGTGCACCACGCGCTGGCCGCCGCGCGCCGCGACGAGTCGGCCCGCCCGCTGGTGATCTGCGACCTGGGCATGCCGCGTGACGTGGACCCCGCGGTCGCCGGTCTGCCCGGGGTCTGGGTCGTCGACGTGGACCGCGTGCAGCACGAGCCGTCGGCGCACGCCGCGGCCTCCGATGTCCACGCCGCGCGCCACATCGTGGCC
Source organism: Mycobacterium sp. 852002-30065_SCH5024008 (assembly GCF_001665645.1). Classification (NCBI taxonomy): domain Bacteria; kingdom Bacillati; phylum Actinomycetota; class Actinomycetes; order Mycobacteriales; family Mycobacteriaceae; genus Mycobacterium; species Mycobacterium sp. 852002-30065_SCH5024008. The sequence continues at coordinate 22,024 of NZ_LZSZ01000184.1, forward strand.
GCCGAGGTCGCCGCCTACCTGGCGGGGCAGCGCATGGCCGAGGTCACGCCGACGGTGACCGCATTGCGCCAGCGCGCCGCCGACGTGGTGGAGGCGGAGCTGTTGCGCCTGGACAACCGGCTGCCCGGCCTGGAGAGCGCCCACCGCGAGGAGGTGGCCCGCACCGTGCGACGGGTGGTGGACAAGCTGCTGCATGCGCCCACCGTGCGGATCAAACAACTCGCCAGCGCCCCCGGCGGGGACAGCTACGCCGAAGCGCTGCGCGAACTCTTCGAACTCGACCAGACCGCCGTCGACGCCGTCGCTGCGGGCGAATTGCCCGTCATATCAACGGGATTCGACGCCGGAACGCAAGAACCGTCCGCCGAGTAGCCGATTGGCGAACGTGATCCGGATAGGTACCCGGGGCAGTCTCTTGGCCACCACCCAGGCCGGCGTCGTCAGGGACGCCTTGATCGCCAACGGTCATCCCGCGGAGCTGGTGATCATCACCACCGCCGGCGACCGCTCGTCGGCGCCCATCGAGACCCTGGGCGTCGGCGCCTTCACCACCGCGCTGCGGGAGGCCATCAATGACGGCCGGGTGGACGCCGCCGTGCACTCCCACAAGGATTTGCCCACGGCGGACGACCCGCGGTTCACCATCGCGGCCATCCCGCCGCGCAACGACCCCCGCGACGTGGTGGTTGCCCGCGACGGGCTGGTACTCGGGGAGTTGCCGGCCGGTTCGCTGGTGGGCACCTCGTCCCCGCGGCGGGCAGCGCAGCTTAGAGCATTGGGTCTCGGTTTGGAAATCCGCCCCCTACGAGGCAACCTAGATACCAGGTTGAACAGGGTAAGCAATGGTGATCTCGACGCGATCGTGGTAGCTCGGGCCGGACTGGCCCGGCTCGGTCGCCTCGACGATGTCACCGAGACGTTAGAGCCGGTGCAGATGTTGCCAGCACCGGCTCAGGGCGCGCTCGCGGTCGAATGCCGCGCCGGCGATGGGTTGGTGGCAGTGCTGGCGGAGTTGGACGACGCCGACACGCGTGCATCGGTCACTGCGGAGCGAGCCCTGTTGGCCGAACTGGAGGCCGGTTGTTCCGCACCGGTGGGCGCGATCGCCGAGGTGGTCGAGTCCATCGATGAGGAAGGCCGAGTCTTCGAAGAGCTGTCGCTGCGCGGGTGCGTGGCGGCACTGGACGGATCTGACGTGATCCGCGCGTCCGGCATCGGCACCGCCGATCGGGCGCGTGAGCTGGGGGTTTCGGTCGCCGCAGAGTTGTTCGAACTCGGCGCCCGAGAACTCATGCAGGAAGCGCGGCAGGACCCGGCACGAGGAAATTAATTGCGAGTGACGTGGGAGCGACAATGACGACGCGAGGGCGTAAGCCGAGACCCGGCCGCATCACGTACGTGGGCTCTGGTCCCGGCGATCCGGGACTCTTGACTACCCGGGCCGCCACGGTATTGGCGAACGCCGCCTTGGTGTTCACCGACCCCGACGTGCCGGAGCCGGTGCTGGCGCTGATCGGCAAAGACCTGCCGCCGGTTTCGGGCCCGGCGCCCGCCGATGCCCCTGCCGGGCACGGCGACGCCGCCACCGGCGCGGAGCAACCCGCGGTGATATCGGCCGGTCCCGATGTCCGCCCGGCGCTGGGCGAGCCCGCCGAGGTGGCGAAGACGCTGACCGCCGAGGCCCGCACCGGCGTCGACGTGGTGCGGCTGGTGGCTGGGGATCCGCTGACGGTCGACGCGGTCATCACCGAGGTGAACGCCGTCGCGCGGAGCCACCTGCACCTCGAGATCGTGCCCGGCCTGGCTGCCACGGACTCCGTGCCCACCTACGCGGGGTTGCCGCTGGGCTCGTCGCACACGGTTGCCGACGTCCGCGACCCACATGTGGACTGGGACGCGTTGGCCGCGGCGCCCGGCCCGCTGATCCTGCAGGCGACCACGTCGCATCTGGCCGATGCAGCGCGCACCCTGATCGAGCACGAGCTGGCCGAGTCCACTCCGTGCGTGGTGACCGCGCACGGCACCACCTGCCAGCAGCGTTCGATCGAGACCACGCTGGGCGGTCTGACCGACTCGGCCGTGCTGGGCGCGACGGACCCGGCGGGCCCGTTGACCGGGCCGCTGGTGGTGACCATCGGCAAGACGGTGGCCAGCCGGGCGAAGCTGAACTGGTGGGAGAGCCGCGCCCTGTACGGCTGGACCGTGTTGGTACCGCGCACCAAGGACCAGGCCGGCGAGATGAGCGAGCGGCTGACGTCCTACGGTGCGCTGCCGATCGAGGTGCCGACCATCGCCGTCGAGCCGCCGCGTAGCCCCGCGCAGATGGAGCGGGCAGTCAAGGGCCTGGTCGACGGCCGCTTCCAGTGGGTGGTGTTCACCTCCACCAACGCGGTGCGCGCGGTGTGGGAGAAGTTCGGCGAGTTCGGTCTGGACGCCCGCGCCTTCTCGGGCGTGAAGATCGCCTGTGTCGGCGAGTCCACGGCCGATCGGGTGCGCGCCTTCGGGATCAGCCCCGAATTGGTGCCGGCCGGGGAGCAGTCGTCGCTGGGTCTGCTGGACGACTTCCCGCCCTACGACAGCATTTTCGACCCGGTGAACCGTGTCCTGCTGCCGCGGGCCGACATCGCCACCGAGACGCTGGCCGAGGGGCTGCGCGAACGGGGCTGGGAGATCGAGGACGTCACCGCCTACCGGACGGTGCGGGCCGCCCCGCCGCCGGCGGAGACGCGGGAGATGATCAAGACCGGCGGGTTCGACGCGGTGTGCTTCACCTCCAGCTCCACGGTGCGCAACCTGGTGGGCATCGCCGGCAAGCCGCACGCGCGGACGATCATCGCCTGCATCGGTCCCAAGACCGCCGAGACCGCCGCCGAGTTCGGTCTGCGGGTGGACGTGCAGCCCGAAACGGCCGCGGTCGGTCCGCTGGTCGACGCTTTGGCCGAGCACGCCGCGCGGTTGCGCGCCGAGGGTGCGCTGCCACCGCCGCGTAAGAAGAGTCGCAGGCGCTAGCCGATGGCCTACCCGCGGCAGCGCCCGCGTCGGCTCCGCTCCACCCCCGCGCTGCGTCGTTTGGTGGCGCAAACGTCTTTGGAGCCAAGGCATTTGGTGCTGCCGATGTTCGTCGCCGACGGTATCGACGAGCCGCGGCCGATCGCGTCGATGCCCGGCGTCGTGCAGCACACCCGCGACTCGCTGCGCAGCGCCGCGGCCGACGCCGTCAACGCCGGCGTTGGTGGGCTGATGCTGTTCGGCGTGCCTCGCGACGAGGACAAGGACTCGATGGGGTCGGCCGGCACCGACCCCGATGGCATCCTCAATCTCGCCCTGCGGGACCTGGCCAAGGATCTCGGCGACGCGACGGTGCTGATGGCCGACACCTGCCTGGACGAGTTCACCGACCACGGCCATTGCGGCGTGCTGGACGCCAGGGGCCGGGTCGACAACGACGCCACCCTGACCCGGTACGTGAAACTGGCCGTCGCACAGGCGGAGTCGGGCGCGCATGTGGTCGGGCCGAGCGGGATGATGGACGGCCAGGTGGCCGCGATCCGCGACGGCCTGGACGCCGCCGGTTACACCGACGTGGTGGTCTTGGCCTACGCCGCGAAGTTCGCCTCGGCGTTCTACGGCCCCTTCCGAGAGGCGGTCAGTTCCAGCCTGTCCGGGGACCGGCGCACCTATCAGCAGGAGCCGGGAAACTTCCGCGAGGCGCTGCGCGAGATCCGGCTGGACCTCGACGAGGGCGCGGACATCATCATGGTCAAACCCGCGATGGGTTACCTCGACGTGGTGGCCGCCGCGGCGGACGTCTCGCCGGTGCCGGTGGCGGCCTACCAAGTCTCGGGGGAATACGCCATGATTTGTGCTGCGGCCGCGAATAATTGGATCGACGAGCGGGTGGCGGCGCTTGAGTCGTTGACCAGCATCCGCCGTGCCGGAGCCGATATCGTGCTGACCTATTGGGCCGTGGACGCGGCCGGTTGGCTTTCGTGAGATGGGGCTTGCTTTGACATCACAGTCGACTAGGGGCGAGCCGAAGCCGTTGTTCTACGAGCCGGGCGCCAGCTGGTGGTGGGTGGCATGGGGCCCGGTGGCCGCGGGCTCGATGATCCTGATCGAGGTCTGGAGCGGCGCCCCCGTGTCGTTCTTGATCCCGGTGATCTTCCTGATCCTGGTGTCCGGGTTCGTCGGATTGCAGGTCAAGGCCGCCCGGATCCACGTCTCGGTCGAGCTCACCGAAGACGCCCTGCGTCAAGGCACCGAAACCATTCTGGTGCGCGAGATCCTCAAGGTGTATCCCGACGCCGAAAACCACGAAGCGTCCGGTAAGGAGCTGGCCCGGTGGCAGTCGGCGCGGGCGCTCGGCGAATTGGTCGGGGTGCCCCGGGGCCGGATCGGGATCGGGCTCCAGCTCACCGGAAAACGCACCGTTCAGGCCTGGGCCCGCCGGCATCGCCAGCTCCGCGAGGCGCTGACCCCGCTGGTTCAGGAGCGGGTCGAACCCGCCGGCTCGGATGCCATCGACGCCGACCGTGACGACGAAGCCGGGCCCGCACAGTGAGCGCCCCACGCTGGGGTACCAGGGTCCTGGTCGAACTGGGCCTGGCCTGCGCGGCGTTCGTCGGCGCGGGAGTGAGCTCGTCGCGTTCGCACCACCTGGTGGCGGTGGCGCCCATCGCGGACGGGCAGCCGTTCACCACGTCAACGGTGTATGACCCGCAGCTGCTGTTGCTGACCCTGTTGCTGCTGGCGAGTGCTGGGGTGCTGGCGGTGGTCGGAACCGCCCGACACCTCCGTGAGCGGCGCTCTAAGACGTCCTGACCAGCGGTAGTGCCAGCCGACGGCGCCGGGCGATGGCGTCGGCCAGGTCATGCAGTGCCTCGGGCACCGAGTGTTCGTCCGAAAACCCGCTGTCACCCAGGGATTCGGTGACCGCCGGGCTCGCGACCAGCGTCCATTGCACCCCTTCGGCGCGGCAGTCGTCATCGAAGGTTTGCAAAAGCGAAATGCCCGGCCCAGCAAATTGGGTGACGCCGCTCATGTCGAGCACCACGCGGTCTTCTCCGACGATGAAACGGCGAATGTACCCGGCGACTCGTCCGGCATTGAGAGCGTCGATTTCACCCCGGATCGTCACCACGGTGGCCAGCTGGCGACGGTGGGCCCGGATCCAAGCGCCGTCGCAGTGGAGGATGCCGTTTTGCTCCCGCGTCAGGACTTCGGCGATCGTCATGAACACCCCTCGCTTTCCGTGGCGTTCGCTGTGCTTCTGACGCTAAACCCCAAGCTTAAGGAGGGTGAAAGCCGCATCTAACGTTTTGCTAAGAAGCGATTGTCCCCGCCATTCCCGCCCTTTCCGAGCAAAGGTCGCCAGGCGCGAATTGTCGGCGAAAGGCCGCATGCCACACCACAACCGTCCGCGCGCCGGGGCCATTGCGCTGCTAGGCTGCCATGGCTGCCGGTTGCGATGCGGGGGCTTGTGACATCGCGTGGTCAGCCGACTAACAGGCGAACGGAACAGCAGAGTCCAGGCGGAAAGAGCATCGTGCGCGGCGCAGAGATCAGGGGCGAGATCAAGGCCCTGACGGGGCTCCGCATCGTCGCCGCGCTGTGGGTCGTGCTGTTTCACTTCCGCCCGATGCTGGGCGACGTGGGGACCGATTTCCACGATGCCCTCGCGCCGGTGCTCAACTGCGGAGCCCAGGGCGTCGACCTGTTCTTCATCCTCAGCGGATTCGTACTGACCTGGAACTACCTCGACCGGATGGGCCGGTCATGGTCGACGCGCGCGACCCTGCACTTCCTGTGGCTGCGGCTGGCCAGGGTGTGGCCGGTGTACCTGGTCACGCTGCACCTCGCCGCCCTCTGGGTGATTTTCACCCTGCACGTCGGCCACGTTCCGTCGCCCGACGCCGCCCAGCTCACCGCGATCAGCTATGTGCGCCAGATCCTGCTGGTGCAGCTGTGGTTCGTGCCGTTTTTCGATGATTCGAGCTGGGACGGGCCCGCCTGGTCGATCAGTGCGGAATGGCTGGCCTATCTGCTTTTCGGCCTTCTGGTGCTGGTGATTCTGCGGATGAAGCAGGCGACGCGGGCGCGGAGCCTGATGTTGCTGGCGTTCGCGGCGGCACTGCCGCCCGTGGTCATGCTCCTGGCCAGTGGCCACTTCTACACCCCGTGGAGCTGGTTGCCGCGGATCGTCACCCAGTTCACCGCCGGCGCGCTTGCTTGCGCCGCGGTGCGCAGGCTGCGGCTGACCGATCGCGGCCGCCGACTGGCGGGCTACCTGTCCCTGCTTCTGCTGGCCGCCATGGTGGGCGTCCTCTACTGGTTCGACGCGCACCCGATCTCCGGGGTGGTGGAGAACGACAGCGGCGGCGTGGTCGACATCCTGTTCATTCCGCTGGTGATCACGCTGGCCATCGGCGTCGGCAGCCTGCCGAGAGTGCTCTCTACCCGGTTCATGGTCTACGGAGGCCAGATCTCGTTCTGCCTGTACATGGTTCACGAGCTGGTGCACACCGCATGGGGCTGGTCCGTCGAGCAGTTCGAGCTTCGGCCGCAGGACAATCCATGGAAATGGAACATCATTGGCCTGCTTGCGATCGCCGTGGTCATCTCGATCGTGATGTATCACTTCGTCGAAGAGCCCGCCCGCCGCTGGATGCGCCGGATGGTCGACGTCAAAGCCGTCACCGCGAGAAGCGAGCCCGACGAGCCGCCGAACGGCACGGTCCATCCGATCGACCGCTCGCTGGAAGCCGTTTCGGTCCGCGCGGTGTGACGGTTGCGTTAGCGCACGGCCGCGAGCCGGCGGCGGATAATCGATGAAAATACGGTGGCACATGACGATGCCGTTGACGGGGGAGGTAGTGGTGAGTCGTCTGGCCACCTTTGTCATCGGCCTGACTTTTCTGGTCGGCGTCGGCATCGCATACCCCGCTCAGGTGCGCACGTACGACACGCTGACCCTGGATTTCCGGTTGAACCACATTGCCGTAGTAGGGGACTCATATACCACCGGCACCGGTGAAGGTGGGCTGGGCCCGAGGTCATGGCCCGCCCGCGCCTGGGACGTACTCGCCGCGCGCGGCGAACGGATCTCGGCCGACGTCGCGGCCGAGGGCAGGGCCGGCTACGGCATGCCGGGCGACCATGGCAGCGTGTTCGAGGACCTGACCGCAAGGGCGGTGCAGCGCGACGATGTGCTGGTGGTGTTCTTCGGCTCCCGCAACGACGAGACCATCGATCCGGGTCTGATAGCTCAAAAGGCCCGCAGCACATTCGATCTGGCTCGCCAGCTGGCGCCGTCCGCGCGGTTCCTGGTGATCGGACCGCCGTGGCCGACCGCCGATGTGCCCATCCCCATGCTGCAGGTTCGCGACGTGCTCGGCGCGGCGGCGGCGGCCGCGGGTGCGACGTGGGTCGACCCGATCGCTGAAAGCTGGTTCGTGGGTAGGCCCGATCTGATCGGGGCGGACGGTGTGCACCCGAACGACGCCGGGCATCAATACATGGCGGACAAGATCGCCCCGCTGATCCGCACGCAACTGTCGACCTGACCTAGCCGTGCCGGGCCGCTTCCTGAGCGAGCTGCACACGCGATGACACGGCGAGCTTGGTGTAGACGTGCGTGAGATGAGACTGCACGGTGCGCGGCGAGACGAACAGCCGCGCGGCAATGTCCTTGTTGGGCAGCCCTTCGCCGACGAGCCGTACGACGTCGAGCTCGGTCGGCGTCAGCGACTCCCAACCGCTGGCCGGTCGCCCGCGTGAACCGCGGCCCCGCTGCGCGTAGCTGATGGCCTCGGCGGTGGACAGCGCGCTGCCCTCGGACCATGCGGTGTCGAAAGGTTTGGGACCCAAGGTTTCTCGTACCTGGGCCAGCGCCGCGTCGAAGTCCGCTTGAAAGACTTCGAAGCGCACCTCGCCGTGCCGCTGCCGCATGCCGTCGGCTGCACCCAGAAGCCGGGCGGCGTGCTCGGGATTGGCTTCGGTGGCCAGTGCTGCCAGGCGTTCCAAAGTGTCGGGGATCTGCAGGTACCTCCCGGTACCCTCGGCGGACTCGATGGCCGCGTGCAGGTCGCGCTCGGCCTGTTGGAGCTCACCTTGGGCGGTGGCAATCCAGGCGCGCGCCGTCAGCGCCTTCACCTGATGACATCCCGGAACCGACGCCACCGTTTCGTCCGCCCAGCGGCGGGCGGCAACCAGGTCGCCGCAGGCCATGGTCGCCTCGGCCGTCGGCACCAAGCTTCTGACGAACAGTTCCTTCAGGTCAGAGGTGTGCCCCCAGGCGGCATCGCAGGCCTGCTTGGCCGCCGCGAAGTCGCCGCTTGCCAGCGCCGCATTCGCCAGTGCCAGGTACGCGGTGTCCTCGTGGAAACCGCCCATGGCTGCGCCGTTTTCGAGGGCGGCTTGCGCCGCGGCCCGGGCAGCCGCGGCATCGCCGGTGAAGGCGAGCGCTTGTGCCAGCGTCATCAGACCGAAAGTCTCCATCGGCAGGTCCTCGGCGGCGCGCGCCTCCTCGACCAGCCAATTGGATACCTGCAGAGCCTCGGCCAGCTTGCCCTGCAAGGCAAGCGCACCGCTGAGGAAAACCCGGCTGTACCGAGACATGAAGCTGTCGCCGAGCGCGTCGGCGAGGGCTCGCCCCTCCTCGCCGGCGGCCTGCGACGGGACGGGATCACCGGAGACGTTGCCGACGAAGCACTGGTAGGCGCGCACGTGGTAGAGCGCCGCATGATCGCCCGTAGCGCGAGCCAGATCGGCCGCCTCGGCGAAATACGACCCCACCAGTTCGGCGTCATTCATCGCCAGCATCCCGCAGGTCAGCAGGGTGTGCACGACGAGCTCCTGATCGTCGAGCTGGCGCGCGGCGGCCAGGGCTTCTTCCGCGCGCTGCAGGCTGAATGGGGCGGAGAACCAGACCGCCAGCAGACCCGCGTCGGCGACCGCCCGCGCCCAGACCCCGGGCGCGACGTCGGCGTCGCGGTACCGCTCGTCGCCGAAGACGGCCTCAAACCCCGCCACGCCTTCGCGGAACCGTGCGCGCGTCACCCATAGCCGCTGCAGGGCCGAGACGAGCTGCAACGCCGGCTCGAACTCCCCGGCGTCGCAACTCCACGAGTGGGCCGCCCGCAGGTTGGCCATCTCGAGTTCGGCCCACGGGACCAATGGCGTCCCGTCGCCGCGCATCCGCGCTTGCAATGCCACTGCAGCGCCGGTGTAGTGATCGCGGTGCCGAATGCGCACGGCCTCGGCCTCGCCCGACTCGGCCAGCTTTTCCAGGCCGTACTGGCGGACGGTCTCCAGCAGCCGGTAGCGCATCATGCCGTCGATTTCCTCGGTGACGATCAGCGACTTGTCGACGAGCAGCCCGAGCAGGTCGATGAGCTGGAATTGCTCCACGTCGGTGCCGGCGCCGACGGCGTGGGCGGCGTCCAGGTCGAACCCGCCCATGAACACTGCCAGACGGCGAAACAGGATGCGTTCGGGTTCCGTGAGCATGGCGTGGGACCAGTCGATGGAAGCGCGCAGCGTCTGCTGGCGGCGAACCGCGTTGCGCGCGCCTCCGGCCAGGAGGCGGAAGTTGTGATGGAGGCTGTCGACGATCTGGGTCAGCGACAGGGTGCGGGTCCGCGCAGCCGCCAGCTCGATCGCCAGCGGCATGCCGTCCAGGCGCCGGCAGATCTCGGCGATGGTAAACGAATTATCCTCGGTGCGTTGGAAATCCGGTCTGGTGCGGCGGGCGCGGTCGACGAACAATTCGAGGGCTTCGCCGTCGACCGACAGTGACGGCACGCGCCAGGTCAGTTCTCCGGCGACGCCGATCGGCTCCCGGCTGGTCGCCAGCACGGTGACATCCCGGCCCGCATCGAGCAGCGCCACGACCAGAGCCGCGCTGGCGTCCAGTAGGTGCTCGCAATTGTCCAGTACCAACAGCATTTTGCGGTCCCGAACGAACTTCGACACCGTCTCCATGGTGGAGCGGCCCGGCTGGTCGGCAAGACCCAAGGTGCGCGCCAGGGTGACCGGCACGACGAGGGGATTGGTGACGGGAGCAAGATCGACAAACCAGGCCCCGCCGGGGAACGCGTCCGCAACCTGCTCGGCGACCTGCACCGCCAACCGTGTCTTGCCGACACCCCCAGCGCCGGTCAGGGTCACCAACCTGTTGTCCCGCAAGATCTGTCCGATGTCGCTGATCTGCGTGCCACGGCCGACGAAGCTGGTCAACTGTGTCGGAAGATGGGCATTGGCAACGTCATTCGCCCCGCGCAACGGTGGGAAGTCGTTGGTCAGGCCGGGATGATTGAGTTGCACGATGCGTTCCGGCCGCGGCAGGTCGCGCAACGGGTGGACGCCCAGATCGGTCAGCCAGGCATCGGCCGGTAACCGGTCGAGCACCAGCGGTTCGGTGGCACCGGACAGCACGGTCTGCCCACCGTGGGCAAGGTCGCGCAGCCGCGCCGTGCGATTGATGGTGGGTCCGGCGTAGTTGCCCGCATCGCGCAGCTGGACCTCGCCGGTGTGCAGGCCGATACGGATCCGGATCGGCGGCAACACGGCTAGTTGAAGTTGAAGCGCACAGGCGACGGCGTCGCTGGGGCGCGCGAAGGCGACCACGAAGCTATCGCCCTCGCCCTGCTCGACGGGCCGGACCCCGCCGTGGTCGGCGACGAGATTGTTCACGGTTTGATTCAGCTGCTCGAGCGCCGTCGTCATGGCGTCGGACTGGGTCTCCCACAGCCGGGTGGAGCCCTCCACGTCGGCAAGCAGCAATGTCACGGTCCCTGTGGGCAGCTCGCTCACGCTCTGCTCGCTCCAGTCCAGCAGCGGCGTGTCCGCCGACGAATGAATGTCGATCATGTTAGCCAGCATGCAGGGACGGTGAGTGGCAAACATCAGCGAAAGCGCGTAACTCCGCCTGCCACTACGCGGAGCTTCGACCCGGGTTCAGTCCTCGGCGTGCCGTTCGTAGTCCCATCGCTCCAGGCGGGCTTGCAAGTTCAGCAAGCCGAACCCGGCGATCGGAGCGGCGGCCGTAATGCAGGCCAGCAGCAGCGGAGTCATCTCCACAACCTCCTAAAACCCTTTGCTGATATGACGTTCGTCGACCACCAGAAGTTCATTGCCGTTCACCCGCCTGCCAGGGCGCGGTCTGCCAGCGCGCCCATCACCGGTGCGAGCAACTGCGCGCACTCGGTCGTCACGTGGTTGTCGTCGCGGAACACCAGCGTGTTGCCGACGATCGTCGGGCAGCGGTCGGGGGTGCAGAACAAGTCGGTGAGATCGGCGTACTGGCCGCCGCCGGCCGTGGTTACCGCCCGCTCGGCGGCGATGCCGTCGTCATCGACCGCGGCGGACCGCGCCGGCGCGCAGGCGCCGGCGTCGTCGAGGTGGGCGGAAAGGCAGGTGGGCACGGAGGAGTGGGGATCCGGGGCGGGTCCCAGAATCAGTACCGCCGCGCCGGTGCTGCGCAACTGCGCCACGGTCCGGCCCAAGGTATCGGTCCAGGCGGGGTCGTAGGAGTTGAAGCTGAAGTCCGCGCCGTACCGCCGGCTCATGTCGACCACGACCAGGCGCGGGTGTTCGGCGGCCAGGCGGCCCTTGATCTGGCCGCGCCACTGCTCGCACTCGGTGTACTCGCGGCCCAGGTAAGGGCTGAGGATGTGCAGATCCTGCAGCGGGCAGGTCACTTTGGCCAGCGTCTCCAACCGCCAGTGCCGCTGCTCGGCGACCAGCTGGAACGCCGGGTCCCACATCGCGGCGTGCGAGTCGCCGATCAACGCGACCGTTGTCGGCGACGCGAAATCGCCTGTAGCACACTCATTTTGCCCGACCTCGCGCCAGGAGCGCACACACCCGTTGACGAAGACGGCGGCCTTGTCGGCGGGCGCTTTGGCGAGTGGGGGATCCAGATTGGCGGGGACGGCTTTCAGGTTCGCCGATGCGGCGACGGCCGCGCGGGCCTGCGCGAAGACGTCACGCACCGCGGCCTCCTGCGGGCTGACGTTGGGGGCGGCGGTGGGAGGCACCGCGAGGATGTTGGCCCGCGGGGCGGCCATCCCGTGACCGACCGGCACCGGCATCACATTCAGCAGCAGCACGCAGGCACACGCGGCGGCCGCGCTGGCGGCGCCCGCGACGGCCAGGCTCGCCTTCGCCGACCGCCGCAGGGCGGCGGCGAACCGGCCGGGGTTTTCGACCAGGTGCAGGGTGATGATGGCGAGCCCCGCCGAGACGGCCGTCGCGGTCAGCCTGGCCGGCAGGCCGGCGGGCTCACCGAGCAGCGCCGGCATGAGCAGCAGCACTGGCCAGTGCCACAGGTACCAGGAATAGGAGATCCGGCCGATCGCGCGCATCGCCGGCCTGCACAGCAGCCGACCGGCCCCCAGGCCGCGGGTGACGCTGCCGCCGCCGATGACCAGCGCGGTGCCGAGGACCGGCAGCAGCGCGGCGGTGCCGGGGTAGGGGGTCCGGGCGTCCAGCTGCGTGCAGGTCAGCAGGATCAGTGCCAGGCCGCCCCATCCGGCGATCGACGCGGTCAGCAGCGACAGGTGACGCCAGTGCCGGATCGAAAGGGCCACCAGGCCACCCGCGGCCAGTTCCCAGGCGCGGGTCGGCAGCGAGAAGAACGCCCAGGGCGGCGACGTCCGGGTCCACAGCACGGCCGCCGCCAGCGACGCCGCCCCGACCACTCCCAGGACCACCGCGTACGGCGCCGCGCCCCGCAGCGCCGGGACGCGCCGCACCAGCCAGGCCGTGCCGATGATCAGGACCGGCCAGACCAGATAGAACTGCTCCTCCACGCCCAGGGACCAGTAGTGCTGGAACGGCGACGCCAGGTGCGTGGTCAGGTAGTCGGTGCCCTGGGTGGCGAACCGGTAGTTGCCGACATAGAGGGCGCTGGCGATGCCGTCGAGGAACACGCTGCGCGCCTGCAGCGGCGGCAGCACGGCGGCCGCACCGATGGCGGTGACGACGCCGACGACGGCCGCGGCGGGCAGCAGGCGACGGGCGCGCGCCGCGTAAAAGCGCTCCAGCGCAACGGTATTGGTGTCATTGACTTCGCGGACCAGCAGCCCGGTGATGAGGAACCCGGAAATGACGAAGAACACGTCTACGCCTATGTAGCCGCCGGTTACCCCCGGGATGCCCGCGTGGTACAGCACGACCGCGATGACCGCGACCGCCCGCAAGCCCTCGATGTCGGGGCGAAATCCGGTCCGCTTCACCGCCCGCTCCTCGGGACGGGTGGGGAGTTCGTTCGGCCGGACGCTCATGGTCTCCGCTAGGACGCCATCCAGGCAAGCTCGCCGGGCAATTGCGCCCGCCAGTAGACGATGTCGTGGCCGCCCAGCGAGAAGCTGCCCGCCGGCGGTGTCTTCAGCTGATTCACGAATTGCCGGGTGGCCGAATAGAACCGGTCGAAAGTGCCGCAATCCACGCGCAGCGGAATCTGCGACAACGCCGGCATGCCCAGCACGCTGTTCTGCGTGAAGTCGTCATCGCTGTCGAACGCCTTGGGGGCGCTGTCGGCGAACGAGGTATACAGCGCCGGACTGATCGCGCATATCCCCGCGGTCCGCGCCGGCCCCAGCTTGGCGCCCAGGTGCAGCGCCCCGTAGCCCCCCATCGACCAGCCCATGAAGCCCACCCGGGAGGTGTCGAAACCCATCGAGGACAGCATCGGTAACAGCTCGTCGAGCACCATGGCGCCGGAGTCGGTGCCGTCGGCCCGTTTGTGCCAGTAGGAGTCGCTGCCGCCGTCGACGCCCACCACCGCGAACGGCGGCTTGCCCTCCTTGACCAGCTGCGCCAGGCCCCTCTCGACGCCGCAGTCGAGCATCATGTTCGCGTCGCCGTCCTTGCCGTGTAGGGCGATCACGGGTCGCAGCATCCCGGTTTGGCCCGGCGGCAGCGCGATCACGTAATTCGTCTTGACCCCCCCGCGGGCGGCGGAGACGAACGAACCCGTGAGCTTGGTCGGGAGGTTGCTGCTCGCCGCCGACGGCTCGAACGGGGCGGGAGCCTGCGGCAACGTCGCGGCTAGCGGCCTGACCGGATCGAGCAGGGCGCTTAACGCGAACACGCCAGCGGCTCCCAGGCCGGTGCCGGCTCCCCTCAGCACCGCCCGGCGTGTCAGGTCAGGCATGATCGCAATAATGCCGCGCTGACCGGGCATTCCTGCCCGAGCCACGCCGAAATGGAACATTTGTGTGATCTCGCGTGACCGATCGGTCATGAACCGGTTACCTATGGTGCACCGGAGGGCGGGTTTAGCGGCCGAGTTGCGCCACCGTGCTACGGCCATCATTGCGACGCCTGCCGGTATCACCGCGCGCTGCGATTCCCTTGTGCCAGAGGAGAAAAGACGGCTATGGGGCGGGTTAGGTCGATTCCCCGGCAGGACGCCTCCCGCCGCGGCGCCACCACTGCCGGACGGGGATGCAATCTCGACGGTTTCAACCCTCCCGTGCCGGACGCAAGTTCCGCAGGATGGAGCTTTCGTGCCTGGCGTCGTGGAGTGAAAGAGGATTGAGGATGAGTCTGGCGTTCCATTGGTTTCTGCCGACCTACGGTGATTCCCGGAACCTGGTGGCGGGCGGACACGGGACGCCGATGTCCGGGGACCGGCCCGCCACGCTGAAGTACCTGCACCAGATTTGTGCGGCCGCCGAAGACAATGGCTTCGAGGCGGTGCTCACCCCCACCGGATTGTGGTGTGAGGACGCCTGGTTGACGACGGCGATGCTGGTCGAGGCTACCGAGACGCTGAAGTTTCTGGTCGCCTTCCGGCCCGGGCTGCTGAGCCCCACCCTGGCCGCCCAGATGGCCGGGACCTTTCAGCGGCATTCCGGCGGGCGGCTGCTGCTCAACGTCGTCACCGGCGGCGAACCGCACGAGCAGCGGGCCTACGGGGACTTTCTCGACAAAGAGGCGCGTTACGCGCGCACCGCCGAGTTCCTGCATGTGGTCCGCCGACTGTGGACCTCATCGCAGCCGGTCACCTTTGCGGGAGAGCACATTCGCGTCGAGGGCGCGCAGCTGAACAATCCGCCCGATCCGGTGCCGGCGGTGTTCTTCGGCGGATCGTCGGCATCTGCCGGCCCGGTCGCCGCCAAACACAGCGACGTCTACCTCACCTGGGGTGAGCCGCCTTCGGCGGTCGCGCAGAAGCTCGACTGGATCCGTGGGCTGGCCGTGGACGCCGGCCGAATCCTGCGGTACGGCTTGCGGATTCATGTGATCAGCCGCGAAACGTCCGAGCAGGCGTGGGCCGAGGCCGACCGGCTGCTGGCCGCCGTCGACCCGGCCGACGTCGAGCGGGTGCAGGCCAGCCTGGCCCGCAGCGAATCGGAGGGCCAGCGCCGCATGCTGGACCTGCATGGCGGAAGCAGCAGCCGGCTGCTGGTCGGACCCAACCTGTGGGCCGGCGTGGGGCTGGTCCGCGGGGGAGCGGGCACCGCGTTGGTCGGGTCGCACGCCGAGGTCGCCGAACGGCTGGCCGAATACGCCAAACTCGGCATCACCCACTTCATCCTGTCGGGATATCCGCACCTGGAAGAGGCCTACTGGTTCGGCGAGGGTGTCCTGCCGCTGCTGGAGCGAATGGGCTTGTGGCGCCATCCCAACGGCCAGCCGCACCCGGCATCGGCGACGCCGTTCGCGGTCGCCTCGGCCCACTAAGACCATGGCGGCCACCCTGCCCGCGCCGGCGACCGGCGCAGGCCTCAACGCGAGCGCCCGCGCGGTCGAAGAGTCCGCAGCGCAGCAACGCGGGCGGCTGCGCATCGTCGTCGCGGCCAGCCTGTTGGGCACCACCGTGGAGTGGTACGACTTCTTCCTCTACGCGACCGCGGCGGGCCTGGTGTTCAACAAGGTCTTCTTTCCCAGCGAGAGCTCACTTGTCGGCACGCTGCTGGCCTTCGCGACATTCGCCGTCGGGTTCGTCATGCGGCCGGTCGGCGGGCTGGTCTTCGGCCACATCGGCGACCGGATCGGCCGCAAGCGCAGTCTCGCGCTGACCATGCTGATCATGGGCGTCGCCACGGCGTTGATCGGGGTGTTGCCCACCGCCGCGCAGATCGGGGTGTGGGCGCCGCTGTTGCTGTTGGCGCTGCGGATCCTGCAGGGATTCGCCCTCGGCGGCGAGTGGGCCGGTGCCGTGTTGCTCGCCGTGGAGCACAGCCCAAAGGGCCGGCGCGGCCGCTTCGGGGCGATCCCGCAGATCGGACTGGCGCTGGGATTAGCTTTGGGCACAGGGATTTTCGCGTTCCTGCAAATCGCCTTGGGTCCGGCCCGCTTCCTCGCCTACGGCTGGCGCATCGGTTTTCTGCTCAGCCTGGTGCTCGTGGTGATCGGAGTCGTGGTGCGGTTGCGGGTCGAGGAGACACCGGCCTTCCGCGAGCTGCGTGAGCTCGAGGCCACGGCCACGGTGCCAATCCGCGAGATCGTCCGCGAACCCCGCTCGCGGCGAAACACCGTCTTGGGCTTGCTGTCTCGCTGGGCCGAAGGCTCGGCGTTCAACACCTGGGGCGTCTTCGCGATCAGCTACGCCACCGGGTCGCTGGGCTTCAACCGGGTGTCGGTACTCGTCGTGGTGACCATCGCCGCCCTGTTGATGGCGGTGCTGCTGCCCGTGTCCGGGGCGCTGACCGACCGGTTCGGCGCCCGCCGGGTGTACCTGGCCGGCGTGGCCTGCTACGGCATCGCGGCGTTCCCCGCCTTCGCGCTGTTCGGCACCAGGAACCTGGTCTGGTTCGCGGTGGCGCTGATCGTCGTGTTCGGCGTGGTGCACGCGCTGTTCTACGGGGCGCAGGGCACGCTGTACTCGTCGCTATATCCCACCAGCACGCGCTACACCGGTCTGTCGTTCGTGTATCAGTTCTCGGGCATCTACGCCTCCGGCGTTACCCCGATGATCGTGACCGCGCTCATCGCGGCCCTCGGCGGTGCGCCATGGCTGGCGTGCGGGTACTTGGTGGCGACGGCCGTCATCAGCGTGCTCGCCACGGCACTGATCCGCGAGCAAGACCTACATCTTTGAGCTGACTTCGCACTAGTGTCGTTCCCGTCGGGAGTCGCGAGGAAGCGAGAAGGCAATGACTGACGGGAACGTCGCCGGTTTCGAGCCGCTGTATGACGAGGCAGAACATACCGACGGGTGGATTCCCTGGGACATCGGCGGCCCGCAGCCGGCCGTGCAGCAGTTGGTGGCATACGGCGGGATCCGCGGCGACGTACTCGATCCCGGCACGGGCCCCGGGTATCACGCCATTCACTTTGCGGCGCATGGATATTCGGCAACAGGGATCGATGATTCCCCCTCGGCTATCGAGCGCGCCAAGCGCAACGCCGAGCGGGCCGGGGTCCAGGTCGATTTCCAGGTGGCCGACGCCACCAGGCTAGAGGGTTTCGAGGGTCGATTCGACACGGTGGTGGACAGCGCGTTCTATCACGTGTTCCTGAATGACGAGGACACCCAGACGCGGTACGCGCAGGCGCTGCACCGGGCCACCAGGCCCGGGGCGCGGCTGTACATGTTCGAATTCAGCCCCCACAACGTCAACGGCCTGCAGTGGACGGCCATACCCGCCGACAACTTCGAGCGGGTGTTCGGCGCCAACGGATGGCGCATCGACTACCTGGGCAGCACGACCTACCAGGCCCGCTTCCTCAAGGAGACGTTCGACGCCATGAAGACGCTCGCGTCCGAGCAGCAGGGCGAGATTCTGCAGCGGATGCGGCCGCTGGTACACCGGCTGGGCGTCATCGACCCCCTGCTGGAAGACCACCGGGTGCACCTCCCGGTGTGGTCGGTGGTGGCCACCCGCCTCGACTGATCACCGCTGCACCGACCGGCATGGCTAGCACTCCGCAACTGCGCCAAGGGCTGTCACAGCGCCAGCTCAGCATGATTGCCCTCGGCGGCGTCATCGGTGCCGGCTTGTTCGTCGGCTCGGGTGTGGTGATCAAAGACACCGGCCCCGCGGCGTTTCTGACGTACGCGCTGTGCGGCCTGCTGATCGTCCTGGTGATGCGAATGCTGGGCGAGATGGCGGCCGCGGACCCGTCGACCGGATCGTTCGCCGATTACGCGGTCAAGGCGCTGGGCGGCTGGGCGGGTTTCTCGGTTGCCTGGCTGTACTGGTACTTCTGGGTGATCGTGGTCGGCTTCGAGGCCGTCGCCGGCGGGAAGGTCCTCAACTACTGGTTTCACGCGCCGCTGTGGCTGCTGTCGCTGTGCCTGATGGTCTTGATGACAGCGACCAACCTGTTCTCCGTCTCATCCTTCGGTGAGTTCGAATTCTGGTTCGCCGGAATCAAAGTCGCGACCATCGTGATCTTCCTCGGTGTGGGCACGGCCTTCGTGCTGGGACTCGTGCCGGGCCATCACGGCGGGCTGGCCAACCTCACCGCGCACGGCGGCTTCTTCCCGAAGGGCGTCGGGGCCGTCTTCGCCGCCATTGTGGTGGTGATCTTCTCCATGGTCGGCGCCGAGATCGTCACCGTGGCCGCCGCGGAAAGCCGGGACCCGGAACTGGCGGTCCAGAAGGCCACGAGATCGGTGGTGGCGCGGATCGGCGTCTTCTTTGTGGGGTCGGTGTTCCTGCTGGTGGCGATATTGCCTTGGGACTCCGTGGAACTCGGCGCCTCGCCATACGTGGCCGCGCTGAACCACCTGGGGCTGCGTGGCGCGGACCAGGTGATGAACGCCGTGGTGCTCACCGCCGTGCTGTCCTGCCTGAACTCCGGACTGTATACCGCGTCGCGCATGCTGTTCGTGCTAGCCGAGCGGGGCGAAGCCCCGACACGGTTGGTCAGATTGAGCGGGCGTGGTGTTCCACACATCGCGATTTTGTGCTCGTCGGCGGTCGGG
Source organism: Mycobacterium sp. 852002-30065_SCH5024008 (assembly GCF_001665645.1). Classification (NCBI taxonomy): domain Bacteria; kingdom Bacillati; phylum Actinomycetota; class Actinomycetes; order Mycobacteriales; family Mycobacteriaceae; genus Mycobacterium; species Mycobacterium sp. 852002-30065_SCH5024008. The sequence continues at coordinate 40,910 of NZ_LZSZ01000184.1, forward strand.
TTCGGCTGCGTCATCATGGCGCGCGTCGCGCCCAACACCGTGTTCCTGTTCCTGCTCAACTCCTCGGGCGCCATCATCTTGTTCGTCTACTGGCTGATCGCGCTTTCGCAGATCGTCCTGCGCCGCCGCACCCCCGCCGAAAAGCTGCGGGTGAAGATGTGGTTCTTCCCGGTGTTGTCCATCCTCACCCTGGCCGGAATCACGGCCGTACTGGTGCAGATGGCCTTCGACCGCTCGGCGCGCAGCCAGCTCTGGCTCAGTCTGTTGTCGTGGGGGGTGGTGATCGGGGTGTACTTCGCCGCCCGCGCCCGCGGCCGAATCGGTAGTCGCGGCGCGATGCCCGCGGGGGAGCAGGGAACTGAGGCCTCGGGCCGTTAATCGTCGGCGCTTTGCCGATCGGGCGCCATGCGGCGGGGCATCCGCATGTGTTCCTCGGCGCGACGCCATGTCACCGTCGGGACGAATCGCTCGTCAGTCCAAGTCGCCGATTCCACCCGCACCCGTCCCCGCCAGTTCTTCACGATTTCGGCGTGCACCGGCCAACGGATGAAACGGCGTAAATCGCTTCTGCTGTCCCAGACGGATAGCGATCCGCCGCGCCGCTCCGCAGGCTTGCCCCAGAGCCACAGCCCGACCGCCCCGTGCATGATCGGCCAGCTTTCCGCCAGCTTGATACCGAGTTCGGCGACCTGCTGCCAGTCCTTTTCGGATTCGGTATGAAAGTCGGTGAAACTCACCACAACCGGGAGCCGGGTTGAGTCGGACGGGCCCGGCAGCCAGTCCGTGCTGATGAGTCCGGCGCCGGGCGTGATCGGCGGTTGGCCGGCCGCTTTCGCCCCACCCGAGGATGACCGGCCGTCCTCACCGTTGGCCAGGACGTCGCCGGGTTGGGTTGTGGTCATGGACAGCTCCTATGTCAGATGGCAGGCCCGTACCGGTGCGGATAAAACAATAAGCGATAGCAGATGATATGCTAACGCATATAAAACGCCAATGTCTATCATCACGACATGGCACGAAAGTCGACGCGTCCAGATCTTGCGGCAATGCTCGTGCCGCTGACCCGTCAAGCCGTGGCCGCCGAGCGGCCGGTGCTGGCGGCGCACGGCCTGTCGATGTGGGGTTACGTCATTCTCAGCGCGCTTGACGGCTCGCCGATCCGCACGCAGGCGGCCCTCGCCGAGGCGATCGGCGCCGACAAGACGCGCATCATTCCCACGCTCGACGAACTGCAGGAGCGCGGCTACATCGAACGCTCACCCGATCCCGATGACCGTCGCGCGCGCCTGCTTGCGATCACTAGCGCCGGACGCTCGATCAAGAGTGCCGCCCAGCGCGACATCCAAAGCGGCGAGGAGCGCTGGCTTGGGCAGCTGTCCACCAGCGACCGAAACGTATTTCTGCGTGTGCTGCGCCAGCTGGCGTTCGGTTGAACAAGTCGACCGATGACCTAGTGTTCTGCTATGTGACCCACGCCGTGAACCGCGCCGCGTGGCGTCGGTCCCGTCGCGGCTGGTGTGGACCGCCGGTCGGTGTGTCATGACAGCCGACGAGCGGCGCGCCGGTGTTGATTTGACCAACCTGGACCAGCCGCTGAGCCCGGACGCCGGAGCCACCAAGCGCGACCTGATCGACTACCTGGATGCGGTGGCCGACCGAATGTTGCCCGTCCTGGCCGGTCGCGCGCTCACGGTGTTGCGCTTGCTGCGGGGCCAAGCCGCATTCATGCAGAAGAACGTGCCGAAATACGCACCGGCCTGGGTGCGGACCGTCCCGGTATGGGCTGAAGCATCGAAACGCCAAGTGCACTATGTCGTCTGCGATGACCTGCGGACGCTGCTTTGGCTGGCCAATCAGCGCGCCCTCGAATACCACCCGTCGCTCGGACTGGCCGATGACCTGCGTCGGCCCACCCATTTGGTGCTCGACCTCGACCCGCCGGCCGACGACGACTTCCCCGCCGTGGTCGCCGTCGCCCACCTGGTCCGGCAGGCGTTGGCCGACAGCGGCTTGGCGGGCGCGGTGAAGACCAGCGGCGCCAAGGGGATTCACGTCTTCGTACCGGTCGACGGTGCCGCCGCGGTGGACGACGTCGCGGCGGCTACCCGGGCGCTCGCCGCCCGCGTCGAAGCACTCGACCCGCGAAGGGCGACAACGGCTTTCATCGTGGCCGACCGCGCCGGGAAGGTGTTCGTCGACTCCACCCGGACCGGCGGGGCGACCGTCGTCGCCGCCTACAGCCCGCGCCTGCGCCCGGGCATGCCGGTGTCCTTTCCGCTCGCCTGGTCGGATCTCGATTCCGCACGCCCCGGCGACTTCACCATCCACACGGCGATCGATGCCCTTGCCGGGCGCGACCCGTGGGCCGAGCACATGCCCGATCCGCAGCGTCTGCCTGACGATCTGATCGAGCAGGGCCGCGCGATTCCGGTCGCCCGGGTGGCCGCGATGCACGAGGGCAAACGGCGCGCGCGGGCCCGCCGGACGACTCCTGGGGCTTGACGACCTTCCGGGCGTGCGGGCACCACCTCACTCGGTCCTGGTGAGCATCACCGCCTGCTCGAACGGCAGCCGGGCGAACACCGAGCGGCCCCGTGTCACATACCGGGCCGCCTCGTCCTTGGTGACCACTCGCGGCTCGGCGATGCCGAAGCTCTTGCCGTTGCGGCGCATGCGGCCGCCTCCCGCCGCGGTCAGGTTCTTCAGCCAGTCCCGGTCCGGGCCGTAGGTCAGCAGGATCGCCACCCCGGGCTTGCCGTCGACATCTGTGCTGAACACATTCACCGGGGTGCGATACGGCTTGCCCGAGCGGCGGCCGACGTGTTCGACGATGGCGAACGGTGGCAGCCGGCCGGCCCACACCCGCTGAACCGGATTGGTGACGCGACGGTTGAACCGGGCGAGCCCCTGCGGCATCTGCATAACGCTATCCAACTCGCCTGCGCCGCCGGGTATCAACCCAACTCTTGGCTGCGATCGGGTCTAGTGTCTGAACATGGGCGACTCGCCAGGTAACGAAGCGGCCCAGCGTGCCGAGGAATTGCTGCTCAGGGGCCGAGACTTGGCGGCGCGCAAGCCCGTCACCTGCGAAGACGTCGAGCGCGCGACCGACCGCGCCCAGCATGCGCATGAGCGGGATCAGGAGGCGCACCGCCGGGAGCGGCAGCGTCACTACGAGGCCGCCGCCGCGCACGAGCGGGCCGCCGAAGTGCACGAGCTGGCGGTCGACGAGGGGCTCGGGGACGTCGACGAGCACCGGCGCTCCGCGGAACGAGAGCGCGAGGCCGCCCGGCGTGACTTCCAGGCCGCGCAGGAAGCGGAGCGGCAAGGCGATGCCTAACCCTTCCTGCTACACCCTGTAGTTGAACCGGCCGCGGGGGCTGGGACACTGGTTGTCATGGGAAGCAATGACCAGGCGACAGCGCACGCCGCGACGACGGCGGCGTCGGCCCGGTTGTTCGAGGATGCCTGCGCCGTCATCCCCGGCGGGGTGAACTCCCCGGTGCGCGCGTTCACCGCGGTAGGCGGGACCCCGCGCTTCATCACCGAGGCCCGCGGGTGCTGGCTCACCGACGCCGACGGCAACCGCTACGTCGACCTGGTCTGCTCCTGGGGCCCGATGATCCTGGGCCACGCGCACCCCGCCGTCGTCGAGGCGGTCGTCCGGGCGGCGTCTCATGGGCTGTCGTTCGGCGCGCCCACGCCGTCGGAGAGCGAGCTGGCCGCCGAGATCATCGGGCGGGTGGCGCCGGTCGAACGGATACGGCTGGTCAACTCCGGCACCGAGGCGACGATGAGCGCGATCCGGCTGGCCCGCGGGTTCACCGGCAGGCCCAAGATCGTCAAATTCTCCGGCTGCTATCACGGCCACGCCGATGCGCTGCTCGCCGACGCGGGCTCCGGGGTGGCGACGCTGGGTCTGCCGTCCTCGCCCGGGGTCACCGGCGCGGCGGCCGCCGACACGATTGTGTTGCCGTACAACGACATCGACGCCCTGCGGCGGGTGTTCGCCGAATTCGGCGACCAGATCGCCGCGGTGATCACCGAAGCCAGCCCGGGCAACATGGGCGTCGTCGCGCCCGCGGCCGGCTACAACGCCGGGCTGCGCGCGATCACCGCCGAGCATGGCGCGCTGCTGATCGTGGACGAGGTGATGACCGGGTTCCGGGTCAGCCGAAGTGGTTGGTACGGAATCGATCCCGTCGCCGCCGACCTGTTCACCTTCGGCAAGGTGATGAGCGGCGGACTGCCCGCGGCCGCGTTCGGCGGGCGCGCCGAGGTGATGGAGCGGCTGGCGCCGCTGGGGCCGGTGTATCAGGCCGGCACGCTGTCGGGCAACCCGGTGGCGGTGGCCGCCGGCTTGGCGACGCTGCGCGCCGCTGACGCCGACGTCTACGCCGCGCTGGACGCCAACGCCGACCGGCTGGCCGGCCTGCTCTCCGAGGCATTGACCAGCGCCGCTGTGCCGCACCAACTTTCGCGGGCAGGCAACATGCTCAGCGTGTTCTTCGGCGACGCGCCGGTGACCGACTTCGCGTCCGCGCGGGCCAGCCAGACGTGGCGTTATCCGCCGTTCTTTCACGCCCTGCTGGACGCGGGCGTCTACCCGCCCTGCAGTGCTTTCGAGGCATGGTTCGTCTCGGCGGCGCTGGACGACACGGCGTTCGACCGGATCGCCGACGCCCTGCCCAACGCGGCCCGCGCGGCCGCCCAGGAGGACAAGCCCTGATGGCCGAGCAAACCCGCATCCACGTCGTGCGCCACGGCGAGGTGCACAACCCCAGCGGCGTCCTCTACGGCCGGCTGCCCGGGTTCCACCTGTCCGACCGGGGCCGTGAGCAGGCGGCCGCGGTCGCCGATGCGCTGTCCGGCCGCGACATCGTCGCGGTGGTCGCCTCCCCGCTGCAGCGGGCCCAGGAAACCGCCGCGCCCATCGCCGCCAAGTACGACGTGGCCGTGGACACCGACCACGACCTGATCGAATCGGCGAACTTCTTCGAGGGCCGCCGCGTCGGCCCCGGCGACGGCGCCTGGCGCGACCCGCGGGTCTGGTGGCAGCTGCGCAATCCGTTCACCCCGTCGTGGGGCGAGCCGTACGCCGAGATCGCGGCGCGGATGGCGACCGCGGTGGACAAGGCCCGAGCCCGCGCAGCCGGCAGCGAGGTCGTATGCGTCAGCCATCAGCTGCCGGTGTGGACGCTGCGGCTGCACCTGACCGGCCGGCGGCTGTGGCACGACCCGCGGCGCCGCGAGTGCGGGCTGTGTTCGATCACCACCCTGGTGTACGAGGGGGAGCGGCTGGTCGACGTCGAGTACCAGGAACCGGCGGGCGCTTGATCATGCGGCGACTGGCGACGGCCGGGGTCGTACTGACGACCCTGGTTGCCGGCTGTTCTTCCGGTCGCGACGCGGTGGCGCAGGGCGGCACGTTCGAATTCGTCTCGCCCGGCGGGAAGACCGACATCTACTACAACCCCCCGTCCGGCCGCGGCCACCCCGGTCCGCTGTCCGGGCCGGACCTGGCGGACCCCGCTCACCCGCTGTCGCTGGACGATCCGATCTTCGCCGGCCGCGTCGTCGTCATCAACATCTGGGGGCAGTGGTGCGGCCCATGCCGGGCCGAGGTCAGCCAACTGCAGCAGGTGTACGACGCCACCCGCGACAAGGGGGTGTCCTTTCTCGGCATCGACGTGCGCGACAGCAACCGGCAGGCAGCGCTGGACTTCGTCAACGACCGGCACGTGACGTTCCCCTCCATCTACGACCCGGCGATGCGCACGCTGATCGCGTTCGGCGGCAAGTACCCGACCACCGTGATCCCGTCCACGCTCGTTCTCGACCGTCAGCACCGGGTCGCGGCGGTATTCCTGCGCGAACTGCTGGCGGCCGACCTGCAGCCCGTGGTGCAGAAGGCGGCCCAGGAGTGAGCGGGTTCACCCAGATCGCCGCCGCCGGACCGCTCCTGGTGGCCCTCGGCGCGTGCCTGCTGGCGGGGCTGGTGTCGTTCGCCTCGCCCTGCGTGGTGCCGCTGGTACCCGGCTACCTGTCCTACCTGGCCGCCGTCGTGGGCGTGGACGAGCAGCCGCCGCCCGGCGCCATCAAGGCCCCGCCGTCGGCGCGGTGGCGGGTCGCGGGCTCGGCGGCGCTGTTCGTCGCCGGATTCACCCTGGTGTTCGTGCTGGGCACCGTCGCCGTCCTCGGCATGACGACGGCGCTGATCACCAACCAGCTGCTGCTGCAACGGGTCGGTGGCGTGCTGACGATCGTGATGGGGCTGGTGTTCGTCGGCCTCGTTCCCGCCCTGCAGCGCCAGGCCCGGTTCAGCCCGCGGCAGCTGACGACGGTCGCCGGGGCGCCGCTGCTGGGCGCGGTGTTCGCGCTGGGCTGGACGCCGTGCCTGGGGCCGACGCTGGCCGGGGTGATCACCGTGGCCTCGGCCACCGACGGCGCGAGCGTGGCTCGGGGGATCACGCTGGTGATCGCGTACTGCCTTGGGCTGGGCATCCCGTTCGTGCTGCTGGCCTTCGGCTCGGCGGGCGCGGTGGGGGCGCTGGGCTGGCTGCGCCGCCACACCCGGGCCATCCAGATATTCGGGGGCGCGCTGCTCATCGCGGTCGGTGCGCTGCTGGTCAGCGGCGCGTGGAACGACTTCGTCTCGTGGCTGCGTGACGCCTTCGTTTCCGACGTGAGGCTGCCGATTTGAGGCAAGTTCTCGCTTGGGCCCGCAACACCTGGCGCGCGCTGACGTCGATGGGCACCGCGCTGGTGCTGCTGTTCCTGCTCGCGCTGGGAGCGATCCCCGGGGCGCTGCTGCCGCAGCGCAGCCTCAACGCCGGCAAGGTCGACGACTACCTGAAGGCCCACCAGGTCATCGGGCCATGGCTGGATCGGCTGCAGGCCTTCAACGTGTTCTCCAGCTTCTGGTTCACCGCCATCTACGTCCTGCTGTTCGTCTCGCTGGTCGGCTGCCTGACCCCGCGGATGATCGAGCACGCCCGCAGCCTGCGCGCCACACCGGTGGCCGCCCCGCGCAACCTGGCCCGGCTGCCCAAGCACGCCAGCGCCGAGATCGAAGCCGACGCCAACGAACTGAACGCGCTGGCGAACCAGATCACCGGCCGGCTGCGCGGCTGGCGCACGGCCATCCGGCATGACGGTGAAGCCGTCGAGGTATCCGCCGAGAAGGGCTATCTGCGCGAGTTCGGCAACATCGCCTTCCACTTCTCGTTGCTGGGCCTGCTGGTCGCGGTGGCCGTCGGCAAGCTGTTCGGCTACGAGGGCAACGTCATCGTGATCGCCGACTCCGGCCCGGGCTTCTGCTCGGCCTCGCCGGCCGCATTCGACTCGTTCCGCGCCGGCAACACCGTCGACGGCACGTCGCTCAACCCGATCTGCATACGCGTCAACGACTTTCAGGCGCACTACCTGCCGTCCGGGCAGGCCACCTCGTTCGCCGCCGACATCGACTACCAGGCCGGGCACGATCTGGCGGCCAACAGCTGGCGGCACTACCTATTGGAGGTCAACCACCCGCTGCGGGTCGGCGGTGACCGGGTGTACCTGCAGGGCCACGGCTACGCGCCCTCCTTCACCGTGACCTTCCCGGACGGTCAGACGCGCTCGTCGACCGTGCAATGGCGACCCGACAACCCGCAGACCCTGCTCTCGTCGGGGGTGGCGCGCATCGACCCGCCCGCGGGCAGCTATCCCAACGCCGCCGATCGCCGACAGCACGAGATCGCGATCCAGGGCCTGCTGGCGCCGACCGAGCAGCTCGACGGCACGCTGTTGTCGTCGCGCTTCCCGGCCCTGAACGCCCCCGCGGTGGCCGTCGACATCTACCGCGGTGACACCGGGCTGGACACCGGACGACCGCAATCGCTGTTTACGCTCGATCCGCGGCTGATCCAGCAGGGCAGGCTGACCAGGGAAAAGCGTGTCAACCTGCGCGCCGGGCAGGAGGTGCGGATCGACCAGGGTCCGGCGGCCGGGACCGTCGTCCGCTTCGACGGCGCCGTGCCGTTCGTCAACCTGCAGGTATCCCACGACCCCGGGCAGGCCTGGGTGCTGGTCTTCGCCATCACGATGATGGTGGGCCTGGTGGTATCGCTGCTGGTGCGCCGGCGCCGGGTGTGGGTCACGCTTACCCCGGGGGCCGGTACGGTGAACGTCGAACTGGGCGGGCTGGCGCGCACCGACAACTCCGGCTGGGGCGACGAGTTCGAGCGGTTGACCGAGCGGGTGCTCACCGGCCTCGATGAGCCCGGCGCGGCGCAGTCACCCAAGCCGCCCGCGTCCAAAAGGAGTTCTCAGGTGGACGTCAAATGAACACGGTGCACGTCAACATCGGCTTGGCGCGGTACTCCGACTGGGCCTTCACCTCGGCCGTGGTGGCGCTCGTTATCGCGCTGTTGCTGTTGGCCTTCGAGCTGGCCTACGCCGGCGGCCGCCGCGTCGACCGGCGCGAGCAGATGCTGGTCGGTGCGGTGTCCTCCGACAGCTTCACCCCCGGCATCGTCGAGGAGGCGCCCGGCCGGCCGTTGGACGAACGGGTGGGGCGGGCCGGGCTGGCCGTCGTCTACCTCGGCATCGGGCTGCTGCTCGCCTGCATCGTGCTGCGCGGCCTGGCCACCCTGCGGCCGCCGTGGGGCAACATGTACGAGTTCATCAACCTGACCTGCATGTGCGCCCTGCTCGCCGGGGCCTTCGTCCTGCGCCGCCCGCAGTACCGCCCGCTGTGGGTTTTCCTGCTGGTGCCGGTGCTGATCCTGCTTACGGTGTCCGGCCGCTGGCTCTACACCAACGCCGCGCCGGTGATGCCCGCCCTGCAGTCCTATTGGCTGCCCATCCACGTGTCGGTAGTGAGCCTGGGCTCCGGGGTGTTCATGGTCGCCGGCATCGCCAGCATCCTGTTCCTGTTGCGTACGTCTCGGCTGGGCGAACCCGGGGCCGAGGGCGCCCTGGCCCGGATCGTCCGGCGATTTCCCGACGCGCAGACCCTCGACCGCGTCGCCTACCGGACCACGATCTTCGCCTTCCCGGTGTTCGGCTTCGGGGTCATCTTCGGGGCGATCTGGGCCGAGGAGGCCTGGGGCCGGTACTGGGGTTGGGACCCCAAGGAGACCGTGTCCTTCGTCGCGTGGGTGATTTACGCCGCGTACCTGCACGCCAGGTCGACGGCGGGCTGGCGCGACAGGAAGGCGGCCTGGATCAACGTCGCGGGGTTCGTGGCCATGGTCTTCAATCTGTTCTTCGTTAACCTGGTGACTGTGGGCCTGCATTCGTATGCGGGCGTGGGGTGACCGCAGCGACCGACCCAAGTAACACAACAAGGGGGAGTGCACGTGTCCGACCATCCAATGACGGGCGTCGGAACGCCCGATCAACCGACGACGCAATTGCCTCCGCAGGAGTTGTCCGCCTCGCCATCGCCGGAAAACGCTGACGAGTCGCTTGCCGACGGCGGCGAAGCGCCGACTCGCGCCTTCGCCGGATTCCGCACCGAGCGTCGGGTCCCCGGCCCCGAGCGGCGCGAGGCGGCGCCGCCCACCACGCCCAGGCCCGCGGGGATGCCGCCGTGGGACGCCACCCCGGTGACCGGCATCCCGCGGGTCGACCCGACCGCGTACGGCGCCTACTACACGGGCCCGGCCGACGCGCCGCCCCCGCAAGCCCCGCCGCGCCCGGAGCCGCTGCCGCACACGCCGTACCCGGAGCTGTCCACCGGCATGCTGCTGCGGCCCGTCAAGCCGCCGCCCTCCGAAGGCTGGCGGCGACTGCTCTACGAACTGTCCGGCCACCTGATCAACCTCGGGGAGGGCCCCCGGGCCGCCCGCTACAACAACCTGGTGGCGCAGGTGAACCGGCCGTTGCGCGGGTCCTACCGGATCGCGCTGTTGTCGCTCAAGGGCGGGGTCGGCAAGACGACCATCGCCGCGACCATGGGCGCCACCTTCGCCTCCATCCGCGGTGACCGGGTGGTCGCGGTCGACGCCAACCCGGACCGCGGCACCCTGAGCCAGAAGATCCCGCTGGAGACGGCGGCGACGGTGCGCCAGCTGCTGCATGACGCCGGCAGCATCGAGCGCTACAGCGATGTCCGCCGCTACACCTCGAAGGGCCCGAGCGGGCTGGAGGTGCTGGCGTCGGAGACCGACCCGGCCATCTCGGAGGCGTTCGGCGCCGACGACTACACCCGGGTCCTGGACGTCCTGGAGCGGTTCTACGGCTTGGTGCTCACCGACTGCGGCCCGGGACTGCTGCATTCAGTGATGTCGTCGGTGCTGGAGAAGGCCGACGTTCTCGTCGTGGTCAGCTCGGGATCCATCGACGGGGCCCGTAGCGCGTCGGCGACGCTGGACTGGTTGGACGCGCACGGCCACGAGGAGATGGTTCGCAACTCGGTCACGGTCATCAACGGGGTGCGGTCGCGAACGGGCAAGGTCGACATGAACAAGGTGGTCGACCACTTCTCCCGCCGCTGCCGCGCGGTTCAGATCGTGCCGTTCGACCCGCACCTCGAGGAGGGCGCCGAAATCGAGTTGGACCGGCTCAAGCGGTCGACCCGCGAGGCGCTCACCGAGCTGGCGGCCATTGTCGCCGACGGGTTCCCGGGTGACCAGCGCAATCCCGGAGTCGCGTAGAGCGAGCCTTAACGGGGGTTGTTGTCCCCGTGCCCTAACCGCCGTAAGAAGTCTGGATCGTCGTCGGGCCCGATAACGCGCGTCTTCGCCCGGCTGGTTTGTGACCGAGCCGTCCGCCAGCCAACGTAGATCAGCGTCCCCAACATCAGGACGAGCAGCAGGTAGAGCACTCAACACCTCCGTTGACGAATATACCCGCGTCGTAGGCTCTCCCCTGTGTCAGAAGGAGCTAGCGACAACAGCGCTGGGGACCGCGTGGATGAGGGCGGGCCGCAACGCGCCGGCCGTCGGGCGGTCGTCGACGTTCTGCTCTACGCGGGGGCGCGGCTGCTGCTGGCGGTGGCGCTTGCCGCGGCAATCTACGGGGTGGCGCGCCTGATGGGTGTCAGCCAGTTTCCGATCGCGGTCGCCGCGTTGTTCGCTCTCATCATCGCCATGCCCCTGGGCATTTGGCTGTTCGGCCCGCTGCGCCGGCGCGCTACCGCGTCCCTGGCGATCGCCGGCGAGCGCCGGCGCCGGGAGCGCGAGCAATTGCGGGCGCGGTTGCAGGGTGAGGCGCCGACCGACGACGCGTGAGACCGGTCAGAAGTTGGGCATCCGGACGACCTGCGCGGCGTAACTGAGGCCCGCGCCGTAACCGATCAGCAGGGCGAGGTCGCCCGGCCTGGCCGCCCCGGTCGCCAGCAGTTCGGCCATCGCCAGGGGGATGGAAGCCGCCGACGTGTTGCCGGTGTGCTCGATGTCGTTGGCGACGATGGCGTCCGGTCGCAACTCGAGGCCCTTGGCCAGGACCTCGTTGATGCGGCTGTTGGCCTGGTGCGGCACGAACACGTCGATCTCATCGGGCCTGACGCCCGCCGCGTCCATCGCCTGCCGGCCGACCTTGCCCATCTCGAATGCCGCCCACCGGAACACCGCGCTGCCCTCGAGCCGCAGGAACGGGCGCGGGCCCGTCGGGCTGTCCATGTAGTCGATCCAGTCGATGTCCTGGCGTATCGCCAGGGCCTGCTCGCCGTCACTGCCCCAGACGGTTGGCCCGATGCCCTGATCGGGCGTCTCGCCGACCACCACTCCGGCCGCGCCGTCGGCGAAGATGAAGCAGTTGGTGCGGTCCTGCATGTCCACGGTGGGGGACAGCTTCTCCGAACCGAGGACCAGCACCTTGGCGGCGGTCCCGCCGCGGATCATGTCGGCCGCGACACCGAGCGCGTAGCCGAACCCGGCACACCCCGCCGAGACGTCGAACGCGGGCACGCCGGTGGAGCCCAGCGCCGCGGCGACGGCCGGGGCGCAGGCCGGGGTCTGCAGAAAATGCGTGCTGGTCGCGACGATCACGCAGTCGATGTCCGACGACGTCAACCCGGCGTTCGCGATCGCCTGCCGCCCGGCCTCCGTGGCCATCGACGCGGCGGATTCATCGCGGGCGGCGAACCGGCGGGTTTTGATCCCGGTGCGGGAGTAGATCCACTCGTCGGACGATTCGATGTTCTCGCAGATCTCGTCGTTGGTGACCACCCGTTCGGGGCGGTACGCCCCGACGCTGAGCATGCCGATGTTCGTCGGTCCACTGGTCGCGGCGATCTGCTTCATTGCTGTCCCCGATCGGTGCTCGCTGTGAACGGCCATCGGTCCCCGACGCCGGTCCCTCATTGTTATCGGATCCGGTCGCGCCAGTTCACTCGAGTGTGCAGTTACGGCGGCGACACGCCGTGAAACGCCGCCGCCAGTGCACAGTCAACGCCGTGGGCGCACGCGCGGTCAGCCGGCCAGCGCCAGCGCCGCGGCCACCGCGATCGCCCAGGCGACCATGGCCAGCCCGGTATCCCGCAGCACGGGAATCAACTCCCGGCCGCCGCGTCCCGACCGCACCGGACCCGCCGCACGCAGCGCCAGGGGCGTGGCAACGAATCCCACGGCGCACCACGGCGTCGCCGCCATCAGCACCAGGGTCAATATCCCGGCGGTCGCCAGCAGCGCCTGGTACAGCAGGCGGGTGCGGGCGTCGCCCAGCCGCACCGCCAGCGTGATCTTCCCCGACTGCGCGTCGGTGGGAATGTCCCGCAGGTTGTTGGCGACCAGCACCGACGACGACAACGCCCCGATCGACACCGCGAGCGCCACCCCCACCCAGTCCACCCGCAGCGACTGGGTGTACTCGGTGCCGAGCACGGCCACCAGGCCGAAGAACACGAACACCGCGACCTCACCGAAACCGGCGTAGCCGTAGGGTTTCGAGCCGCCCGTGTACAGCCACGCGCCGGCGATGCACACCGCCCCCACGGCGATCAGCCACGGCGCGCTGACGAGCGCGAGCGCCAGGCCGGCCGCCGCCCCGAACGCCAGGCTCGCCACCGCGGCGGCCAGCACCGAGCGGGGGGAGGCCAGCCGCGAGCCCACCAGGCGCACCGGGCCGGCCCGGTCGTCGTCGGTGCCGCGGATGCCGTCGGAGTAGTCGTTGGCGTAGTTGACACCGACGGTCAGCGCGACCGCGACGGCCAGCGCCAGCAGCGCCTTCCACCACACCGCGGATCCCAGCCACGCCGCCGCGCCGGTGCCCGCGACCACCGGCGCCACCGCGTTGGGCAGCGTCCGCGGCCGCGCACCAGAGATCCACTGCCCGAAATTGGCCACGCACGCATCCTGCCAGGGCCCGGCGCGCCCCCGCACCCGCGATCGGCGTGGGGCCATGCACCACAATGGGCTGATGCTCGGAGTCATCGGCGGCAGCGGCTTCTACACCTTCTTCGAGTCCGACACCCGCGCCGTCGACGTCGACACCCCGTACGGCCCGCCCAGCGCCCCGGTGACGATCGGCGCCGTCGGGGGACACGAGGTCGCGTTCTTGCCCCGGCACGGGACCACGCACCAGTTCTCGGCGCACACCGTGCCGTATCGGGCGAACATGTGGGCGCTGCGCAAGCTCGGGGTGCGACGGGTTTTCGGCCCGTGCGCCGTCGGCAGCCTGAACCTCAACAACGGCCCGGGCGCGGTGGTGGTGCCCGACCAGCTGGTGGATCGCACCAGCGGCCGCCCCGACACGTACTTCGACTCCGGCGGAGTCCACGTCGACTTCGCCGACCCGTACTGCCCCACCCTGCGCGCCGCGGTGGCCGGCCTGCCCAATGTGGTCGACGGTGGCACCATGGTCGTGATCCAGGGCCCGCGGTTTTCCACGCGCGCGGAAAGCCAGTGGTTCGCCTCCGCCGGGTTCTCGCTGGTCAACATGACCGGCTACCCGGAGGCGGTGCTCGCGCGTGAACTCGAAATGTGCTATGCCACAATCGCTTTGGTCACCGACCTGGACGCCGGTATCGCGGCCGGCGAGGGCGTGACGACCGGCGAGGTGTTCGCCGAATTCGAGAAGAACATCGGGGGATTCAAGGAGGTGGTGCGCCAGGCCATCGGCCGCGTCGCCGACGAACGCAACTGCACGCACTGCCTGCCGCACACCGGCGTCACGCTGCCCCTCGAGCTGCCGTGAGGGTGTTGCTCACCGGGGCGGCCGGTTTCATCGGTTCGCGGGTGGCCGCGGCGCTGCGGTCGGCGGGCCACGACGTGGTCGGCGTCGACGTGTTGCTACCGGCGGCCCACGGTCCGAATCCGGTGCTGCCGCAGGGATGTCACCGCGTCGACGTCCGCGACGCCGACGCCCTGGCGCCCCTGCTGGACGGGGTGGACCTGGTCTGCCACCAGGCGGCGATGGTCGGTGCGGGCGTGGACGCCGCCGACGCCCCCGCCTACGGCGGCCACAACGATTTCGCCACCACGGTCCTGCTGGCGCAGATGTTCGCCGCCGGGGTGCGCCGCCTGGTGCTGGCGTCGTCGATGGTGGTGTACGGGCAGGGCCGTTACCACTGCGGGCAGCACGGGCACGTCGACCCGTTGCCGCGGCGGCGCGCCGACCTCGACGCCGGGAGCTTCGAACACCGTTGCCCGATCGGGGATGAGGAACTGCAGTGGCGCCTCGTCGACGAGGACGCCGCGCTGCGACCGCGCAGCCTGTACGCGGCCAGCAAGACCGCGCAGGAGCACTACGCGCTGGCGTGGTCGGAGTCGACGGGCGGTTCGGTGGTGGCGTTGCGCTACCACAACGTCTACGGCCCCGGGATGCCGCGCGACACCCCGTATTCCGGGGTGGCGGCCATCTTCCGGTCGTCGCTCGAAAAGGGCGAGCCGCCAAGGGTTTTCGAGGACGGCGGCCAGATGCGGGACTTCGTCCACGTCGACGATGTGGCCGCCGCGAACCTCGCGGCGACCCAGGAGATCGACGGATTCACCGCGGTCAACGTCTGTTCCGGGCGGCCCGTCTCCATCCTGCAGGTGGCCGGCGCGCTGTGCGACGCGCGCGGCGGTGCACTCTCGCCCGTGATCACCGGCCAGTACCGCAGCGGCGACGTGCGCCACATCGTCGCCGATCCGTCCCGGGCGGCCGAGGTGCTCGGCTTCCGGGCGGCCATCGACCCGGCCGAGGGCCTGCACGAGTTTGCGTTCGCCCCGCTGCGCTGAGCGCGCTACGCCTGCGGCGGCCGGTAGATCTTGGGCTTCTGGACCGGAATCTGTCGCGTCGCGGAGTCGTCGCCGCGGAAGAGCCGCGGGCCGGTGGTGATCCGGGTGGTGGCCGCGGCCGACGGCGGGGCGGCGTGGCCCACCGGGACCCGCGCCCTCGGCGCGGCCGGAACGCCGCCCGCCGGCACGGCGGGCTTGGGGACGGCGCGGCGGCGGCGCACGCGGCGGCCGCGCAGCTGCCCGGTGACGATGGCGGCCCCCAGGATGCACAACGCCAGTCCGCACAGCGTCACATCGAAGGTGCTGGTGATCTGCTGGGCGAGGTTGTTGCCGTAGACCGGGTGCTGCGCGGGGGAGTTGGCTGAGTCCGCGAACCGTGGCGCCAGCACCACGCCCACGACGACGCGGGCGACGCTGAGCGTGGCGACCAGACCGCACAGCGACGAGATCAGTCGCGCCGAGTGGGCGGCGTGGCGCAGGTTGATGCGCAGCCAGATCGCCAGCACCGCGGTGGCCAGATCGAACGCGGCCAGGACCATGCTGTCGTACCGGGAGAAGGGGTAGTCCAGGCTCACGGCGACGAAGAGGTCGGTCAACCGCATCAGCATCGAGCCCACGCTCCATACGGCGATGAGCAGCAAGCCATTTCGGGCCGCCACCCGCCAAGCGCTCTCCTCGGCCCCGGTCGTGTTGCGGTGACCGAACAGGGTTTGCGGCGCGAACATCGCGGCGGCCGCCGCCCACGCCAAATAGCCCTCGAAGCCCACCCCGGCGGTCGACGTGTTCTGCGCGATGCCGTGGAACGCGTCGAGATCCCGCCCCAGGGGCAGGATCCACACCAAGATCCCGGCGACCAGTGTCGACGTGCCGAGCGCGACGGTGGCCAGCCGCCCGGCCCTGGTGCTGCGCAGCAACCACCTGGCGCCGACCAGCACGGCCACCAGCGCCACGGCGCCGTACACCACCGCCGTCACAATGACCGCCACGTTCTGCTTGCCGAATGCGCCGGCGCCGCCGGTGTTCTGCAGCGCGTAGCGAACCCGCCAGTACAGGTTGAAGCCAAAGCTGAGCGCCGCCAACGCCATCGACGCGTAGCCGATGAGCCGGGCCGATCTCAGCCAGCCGGTGTGCTCGTCGCCCTCGGGAACCGGTCCCGTGTGGGCGCCGGCGGCCACCGCTTGGGCGCTCAGCATGCAGCCGGCGATTCCCACCCACGCTCCCGGCCCCACCCCGCCCGGCACGTTGACCGTGCCACCGAACCGGACGGTCTCGAACGCGTCGAAGACCACGAACGCCAGGACCAGCAGCGCGTAGGGGACGTTGAGTCCCAGGCGAATCCGGCCCGCCCTCGCGGGGTTGAAACGCGCGCCGGAGGACCTCCAGGAACCGGCCACGGCGACGGCGATGACGGACAGCGCGGTCACGGCGAGCAACATCGCGAAGAGGGTCGGACTGCTGCCGGGGATCCCGACGCCGAAGTACAGATTCCACGGCAGGAACAGCGCGACGACGAGCAGCGCGATCGCGGTCAGGTCGCTGACGATGTGCCAGCGCCGTGTCGTCGCGTTCCCCGCCACCGGCGGAGCGCCGGTGGCCGGCCGGATGATGCGAGCGGTTTGCTGCGCCTGTCCGGGATCGATGGGGCCGGTGGGCGCGTCGTCACTGCTCTGGATCACCATGCCCCCCGGAATTCAAGGACGGTCAATCGTGGCGCAGGTTCGGTCGCGCGGCGGGTGAATACCCTGCCGAGGCGGCCGGACTGCTCGCTTGCGAACATATTCTCCGTTCGGACGCCCTCGCAGATTCCCCCGCGACCGTCCTGTCGTTCGAGAAGCTGGTTACGCTGCGCTATGGGCAAACGTTGTCGCCCGAATAACGGATACTGCCAACGGTATCGCAAGTGTAATGATGCCGGGACATTGCTGGTCGTGGGGTAGCCAGCCGAAGGAGAACCGGGATGGACGTCGTGTTGGGGGTCGCGGTCACGGGCCCGGTTGCCCGCTTGGCGCTTGTCGGGCCGGGCGCGGACGTGATCGACCAATCCGTCGTCGACCTGGAGGAGAACCCGGTCGGCAAACTCACCGAGACGGTGGTGGGCACCAATCGGCTCCTGGCGGACGAGAACCACCGGCTGGTCGGCACCCGGGTGTGCTGGAGCGACGATCCTCGGGCTGGCCAGCTGCGGCAGGCGCTGGAAGATTCCGGCGTTTCCAACGTCGCGTTGCTCTCCGATTCGCAGGCGGTGGCCGCCCTGATGCGCGCGGCCGGCCGCCCCGGCGCCGCAGCGCTGGTGCTGGACGACGCGACGGCGACGCTGTCGGTGCCGGGTTCCGCCGATGACCAAAACGCGCCGCCGACCGTGCTGGTCAGGGAGGCGGTCGCCGGCGGCGACGCGACCGCGACGTTCAACACGATGATGGCCCAACTCAGCGCCCGGCCCGACGCCCCGGGCGACGTGTACCTGGTGGGCGCTTCGCCCGAGCTGGCCCAGGTCGCCGACCAGTTCCGCGATGCGTCGACCATGCGGGTGCAGGTCGCCGATGACCCCTCCTTCGCGATCGCCCGGGGCGCGGCGATGGCCGTCGCGGCGCAGACGGCGTTGTCGGCCGGGGATGCCACCGCGATGGCGCCGGCCGTGGGACTCACCGGCGACGAAACCGCCATGGCGCCCGGGCTCACCGGGGATGAGACCGCCATGGCGCCCGGGTTCACCGGGGATGAGACGACGCTCGTGCCGCCGGCAGATGTGGAGGAACCACAGCTGGCGTACTCGATGACCGACGATGCCGAGCCGTTCGCCGGCGACGAGTACGGCCCCGAATACGACGACGTCGACGACTTCGACGAGACCACGGCCATCCCCTCGCGGTTGAGCCGCCGATCCTTGGTGGTGGGCAACGCCGTGCTCGCCTTCGCGGTCATCGGTTTCGCGTCGCTGGCCGCCGCGGTTGCCATTGCGGTCCGTCCCACCGCGAGTCAACAGCCGGTGGTGGGACACCAGAACGCCGCCCCGGGCAAGTTCATGCCGTTGCTGCCGACCCAGCAGCAGGCGCCGGTGCCACCGCCCCCGGTTGATCAGCCCAACGCGGGTTTCCAGGGCGGCGTCATCCCGGACGCCAACGGTCTTATTCCGGCACAGGGCGGCGGGCCGGCCGTCCCCGCTGCGCCGGTGTCGCCCGGCTTCGTACCCAACCCGAATCCCGCTGTGCCCGTTCCGGTCCCGATCATCGTTCCGGTCCCGGTGTATCCCCCATACAACCCGCCGACGTTCACGACGCCGACGACCACGACGACGATCACTACCACGACACCGACCACGACGACGCCCACCACGACGACGCCCACCACGACGGAGCCGTCCACCACAACGCCAACCACGACCACGCCGACGACAACGACACCGCACGTGACCACGACCACCCCGCCGACGAGCTCGAAGGAGCCGTACACCTCGACCCAAGCGCCGACAACCCAGGCGCCGCCGCCGAGCACGCACGAAACGACGGCGGCGCCGCACACGCAGAACCCGCAAACGCTCGCCCCGCAGGAGCCACGCATCCATCGCGGGTTCTGAGGCGTCCATGCCCGAGGCCGTCACGGTGGTGCTGCCGTGTCTCAACGAGGAGGAGTCGCTGCCCGCGGTGCTGGCGGCCATCCCCGCCGGATACCGGGCGCTGGTCGTCGACAACAACAGCACCGATGACACCGCCGGGGTCGCGCGGCGGCACGGCGCCGAGGTTGTGGTCGAGCCGCGGGCCGGGTACGGCTCGGCGGTGCACGCGGGCCTGGTGGCGGCGAGGACGCCGATCGTGGCGGTGATCGACGCCGACGGCTCCATGGACGCCGGGGAGTTGCCGCGGCTGGTCGCCGCGCTCGAGCAGGGTGCCGATCTGGTGATCGGGCGGCGCCGGCCGGTAGCCGGGCTGCATTGGCCGTGGGTGGCCCGGGTCGGCACCGTGGTGATGAGCTGGCGGCTGCGCACGCGCCACGGATTGCCGGTGCACGACATCGCGCCGATGCGGGTGGCCCGGCGCGAGGCGCTGCTGAATCTCGGTGTCGCCGACCGGCGTTCGGGTTACCCGCTGGAGCTTCTGGTCCGGGCCGCGGCCGCCGGCTGGCGCGTGGTCGAACTCGACGTCAGCTACGGCCCCCGCACCGGCGGTAAGTCGAAGGTCAGCGGTTCGCTGCGGGGGAGCATCACCGCGATCCTCGACTTCTGGAAGGTGATCTCGTGACACTGCCGGTGACGCTGCTGGTGGTGGCGAAGGCGCCCGAGCCGGGCCGGGCCAAGACCCGGCTCGCGGCGACGGTCGGGGACCTCGTTGCCGCCGAAATCGCCGCCGCCGCACTGCTGGACACGCTGGACGCGGTGGCCGCGGCGCCTGCGGCGAACCGGGTGGTGGCCATGACCGGCGACCTGAGCGCCGCGGCCGCCGCCGACGAGATCCGGCAACGGCTGGGGTCCTTCACGGTGATTCCCCAGCGCGGCGACGACTTCGCCGACCGCCTCGCCAACGCCCATGCCGATGCGGCGGACGGCTATCCGGTGGTGCAGATCGGAATGGACACCCCGCAGGTGACCGCCGACATGTTGATCGACTGCGCGCGACGCTTGCAGGAGGCGCCGGCCGTGCTCGGGCCGGCCGTTGATGGCGGCTGGTGGGTGCTCGGTTTACGGAGCCCCGAGGCGGCCGAGTGCCTGCGCACGGTCCCGATGTCGCGGCCCGATACGGGACTGCTGACGTACCGGGCGTTGCACGACTTGGGAATTGGGGTGTACCCGGCGCCGGAGCTGGCCGACTTCGACGTCGTCGACGATGTGGCCGCGGTGCGCGAGGCGTGCGGGCCCGCCAGTCGCTTCGCGAAGGTGACCCGGGCGGCCGGCCTGTAGCCCGCGCCTACCAGTTCGTGACGATGAGGGTGTTGAGCAACAGGGCGCCGGCGACGTTGAGCGCCAGCCACACCCGGTGCGACCGGACGGGCAACAGCGCGGGCGCCGCGGTGAGCCAGATGGTGAAGGGCAGCCAGATGCGCTCGACCTCGGCCTTGCTGAGCATGCTCAGGTCCGCGCAGGCGATGGCGGCGAGCGCCGCCAGCAGCAGCAGGTGGAACCCGGAGCGGCGGCGGATGGCCACCGCGTCGAACACCCGGCTGACGCCGGCGACGCTGCCCAACCCGATCGCACACACCACCGCCGCCAGGTTGGCCCAGCTCCAGTACGCAAACGGGCGGTCTTTGGCGATGCCCTGCCAATAGCGTTGCTGCACAAGGGTATAGCCGTCGAACCAGTAGAACCCCGCGACCGCGAAGGCGACCGCCACCGCCACCGCGGCCAGCGTCGCCGGGCCGAGCGCCCGCAGCACCGCGCGCCAGTCGGTGGCCGATGCCAGCACCGCCAGGGCCGGGAGCCCGATCAACATCAGGCCGTAGTTACAGAACACGCCCCAGCCCAGCAGCAGGCCCGCGGCGGCGCCTGTCAGGGCGGGGAACCGGAGCGGTCGGTGCACCGCCATGGCCAACAGCGCGATGCCCCATGCCGCGACCCCGGCGAAGTAGCCGTCGGCGGAGACCGCGACCCAGATTGCGGTCGGCGCCACGGCCACGAACGGCGCGGCGCGGCGCGCGGTCTGCTCGTCGGCCAGCGCGCGAACGGCAATCAGCACCGCGGCCGCGGCGCTGGAGCCGACCAGCAGGCACAGCAGCCCAGCCCACGCGCCCCCGTGCAGGCCGATCCGATCCAGCCAGACGAAGGTCAGCAGCGCCCCGGGTGGATGCCCGGACACGTGGGTGGTCCAGGAGTTCGGTTGGTAGTCGACGATCCGGCTCGCGAACGTGCGCACCGTAGCCGGGATGTCGGCGATGCTTCCCACCTGGGACAGGTACTCGTCCCGGGTGGTCAGCCGGCCGGCGAAGCCGCGCTGCCACCCGTCGATCATCGCCAGCGCGAAGGCCCAGGCGCAGGCGGTCGCCCAGGTGCTCAGCGTCAGGATCCGCCACGAAAGGCGTTGCGCCAGAAGCGGTCCCCACGCAACGGCGGCAATCGCTAGGGCGACGGCAGGCCCGGTACCCCAACTGGCGTGGATCTCCCAGGCGCCGAAAATCGGCGCGGCCCCGGTGTGCATGCCGAACCGCTCCTGCCCCACATCGGTCCGCGGCCGCACGCCCCAGTGCAGCCGCGGCAGGATGAACGCCGCCCCGACCAGAACCACCCCGGCCGCGACGGCCGCTAACTCCCGACGTGCCACCCTCACGGTCGACCAGCCTATTGATCGCCAGAACCGGCGAAGCGGCGCACCAACGCCGCCCGGTCGACCTTGCCGATGCCGCGCCGCGGCAGCGCGTCGACCACGTGCAACTCGCGCGGGGTGGCGGTGGCGTCCAGGGTGCGCGTCACGTGGGCGCGCAGCGCGTCCAGCGTCGGCGCCGAGCAACCCTCGGCCAGCACGATCGCGGCCACCACCCGCTGGCCCAGCCGGTCATCGGGCACGCCGAAAACCGCGCAGTCCACCACGGCGGGATGGGCGCCCAGCGCCGCCTCGACCAGCTGCGGCAGCACGGTCAACCCGCCCGTGCTGATCGCGTCGTCGGCGCGGCCCAGCACGGTCAGCACGCCCGCCTCGTCGACAACGCCGAGATCGTCGGTGCGGAACCAGCCCGGCTCGGCGAACGGGTCGGGGTCCACCGGATTGCGATAGCCCTTGGCCAGGGTCGCGCCCCCGAGGGCGATGCGCCCGTCGTCCACCCGGACCAATACGCCGCGCAGCGGTACGCCGTCGTAGACGCAGCCACCGGCGGTCTCACTCATGCCGTAGGTTCGAACCACGGTGATGCCGGCCGCCTCCGCGGCGTCGAGCACGCCCTCCGGGGCCGGTCCGCCCCCGAGCAACACGGCATCGAGTTCGGCGAGCGCGCCCGCGGCCGCCGGATCGGTCAGCGCCTTGGCCAACTGCGCCGCGACCAGCGACGTGTAGCGTCGGCCGGGTCCCAATCGCCTTATCGCGCCGGGCAATTCGGCCGCATCGAAGCCGTCGGAGACGTCCAGCTCGACGGGCGCCGAGCCCGCGAGCGCGCTGCGCACCAGCACCTGCAGCCCGGCGATGTGGTACGGCGGCAACGCCAGTAGCCAGCCGCCCGGGCCGCCGAGGCGGTCATGGGTGGCCGCGGCGCTGGCCGTCAGCGCGGCCGCCGTCAGCAGGGCGCCCTTGGGCGCACCCGTGGTTCCCGAGGTCGTCACCACCAGGGCCACGTCGTCGTCGATGTCTGCCCCGACCCGCAGGGCCGCCGCCAACGCTTCCGAGCCGGGGGCCAGGGCAACCAGGGCTGGGTCGCGGCCATCCAGCACACGTTCCAGGGCGGGCAACAGTGATGAGACCGCCGAACCCGGCAGGACGGTCTGGGCGCGCAGTACGGCTATGCGGGGTCCTCGACCTGGTCCGCGTCATCGAACGGCCAGCCCTGCGCTTCCAGCCGGACCCGCACCCGCTCGACGTCGTCGGGGGTGGGCAGCTCGTCGGTGATCTTGCTGATCAGCACCCCGATGTCGACGTCGTCGAACTCGCCGCGCCGGATCAGCTCGCAGGCAACCTCTTTGACCTCATCGTTGGACATGCGGCGCGCCAGCAGCGCCAGCACCGGGAAGGTGTCCGTCGGCGGGACACCTTCCGGGTATCCCGCGCGCAGCCACGAGACGATCGAATTGAGAAATCCGTTCACGCTGGTCCAACTCCCCCCGGTGTCCGGCTCGTTGACGCGGTGGGCATCGCTCGATGCTACTTGGGCTTGGCTCCAAGGAACGCGACGCCGGTGTGATGGGCGATGAAGTCCCGGGAGATGTACGCCAGAGCAAAGGCGATCGCCAGCAGGACCACCGCATAGATCGCCCATGCGAGGGCCAGCAGCATCGGGTTCTTCTGTGCCGAGCGGCCATCGGTGCTCACCTGCCCGGCTCCCACCGCGTGGAATCGGAGCCCCAGGGCGAACAGCCCCGGCAACGCGGCTCCGGCCAGCATGGCGAAGAGCAGGATCTTGAGGGAGGCCTGGTAGTTGAACCAGTCGCTGAAGTGACTCATCAAGCGTTCGCCTTCATCGTGGGGTCGTCGGAGTCGTAACGCGGGGTGCTGCCCACCTTGGGGCCACCGTCGGAGGGCGGTTCGTGGCCGTCCGCGGCGTCGAGCCCGGCGGTCAGATCGCCCTGCCATTCGGCGTTGACGTTGTTGTGGTCGACTTTGACCTTGCGCGACCGGACGTAGATGGTCGCCGAAACCGCGATCAGCAGCGCGAAGCCGACGATCGCCCCGGGGTAGCCGCCGATGTAGTGCACGATCCAGTAGGTGACCGCACCGACCAGCCCGGCCAGCGGCAGCGTCACCAGCCAGGCGACACCCATGCGGGCGGCGACGCCCCAGCGGACCTCGCCGCCGGGCTTGCCGAGCCCACTGCCCAGCACCGAACCCGTGCACACCTGGGTGGTCGACAGCGCGTAGCCGAAGTGGGCGGAGAGCAAAATCACTGCGGCCGAGGAGGACTCGGCCGCCATGCCCTGCGGCGACTGGATCTCGACCAGCCCCTTGCCCAGGGTGCGGATGATGCGCCAGCCACCCAGGTAGGTGCCCAACGCCATCGAGACCGCGCAGCCGACGATGACCCACAGCGGGGGCATGGCGGCATTCTTGCTGATCGAGCCGTAGGACATCAGCGCCAGGAAGATGATGCCCATCGTCTTCTGCGCGTCGTTGGTGCCGTGCGCCAGCGAGACCAGCGAAGCCGAACCCCACTGGCCGTACCGGAAGCCGGCCTCGGTGCGCTTGGTCGGGATGCCGCGGGTGATCCGGTAAACCAGCCAGGTCGCCACCGCGCCGACCAGGATGGCCAGGATCGCCGACACGACGGCCGGGATGATCGCCTTGGACACCACGCCCTTCCAGATCACCCCGTGCGCGCCGACGGCCGCCATGGTGGCGCCGACGATGCCGCCGATCAAGGCGTGCGAGGAGCTGGAGGGGATACCGAGGAGCCAGGTCATCAGGTTCCACACGATGCCGCCGACCAGGCCGGCGAAAACCAACTCCAGCGTCACGATGTGCCCATCGATCAGGCCCTTGGCGATCGTGGCGGCGACGGCGGTGGACATGAACGCGCCTACCAGATTCAGCACCGCGGACAGTGCGACCGCCGCCTTGGGCTTGAGCGCGCCGCTGGCGATGGAGGTCGCCATCGCGTTGCCGGTGTCGTGGAAGCCGTTCGTGAAATCGAAAGCCAGTGCCGTGATTACGACGATGATCAAGAGGAACAACTGGATGTTCACAGCGCCCGATTCTGGTGGTAGTGGGATTCCATTGTCGAATGCAGGAAGACCTGAATCGCGGGTGTATTTTGAGTCGTCGCCAGATGTTACCTCTCAGTTAACCGGAATTTCCCTGCGGTTTACCCCGGGTGTCGCGGCGTAGCGGGTGGTCAGGCGGGATTTGAACGAAGATCAGCGTGATCCCGTCCGGGTCGGTCACGTGCATCTCGTATAGGCCCCACGGTTCTTGGCGCGCCTCGCGTGCGATCGGCACGCCGCGGCTTTGCAGCTCGGCCTGGGTCGCTTCGATGTCGCGAACCTGGAGCCACAGCGCGCCGGGGAACGGGCCCCGGGAATGGTCCGGGGAGCCGTAGCCCGCCAGCTCCAGCAACGACTGGCCGGCGAAAAAGACTGTGCCCGCGCCGTATTCGCGGGCTATCGCGAGCCCGATCTGGTCCCGGTAAAACGTCAACGACTGCTGATAGTCCGCCGGCCGGAACAGCATCCGGCTGGCCAGGATCTCCATAGCGTCGTGTCTATCACATGGGCGGGTTCAGCTGCCGTTTTCGCGGTTGGGTTGGATCCGCTGCCGCTGCATGAGCGTGTTCACCAGCCGGGGACCAAACGTGTCGATCGCCTTCGCGGCGATCGCCATCCGCGGCGCGATCCGCACCGGCCGGGTGCGGGCGGCGGTCAGCATCCACTCGGCCGCCTCTTCCGACGTGAGCGCCGGCATGCCCTCGTACGCCTTCGTCGGCGCGATCATCGGTGTGGCCACCAGTGGGTAGTACAGCGTCGTCGAATGCACACCCTTGCGGCCCCACTCCGTCTCCACGACGCGGCTGACCGCCGACAGCGCCGCCTTCGATGCGTTGTAGACCGCGAACAGCGGCGACGCCTCCGACAGCACCCCCCAGGTGGAGACGTTGATGATGTGGCCGTCGCCGCGCTCGAGCATGCCGGGCGCCAGCCCACGGATCAGCCGCAGCGGCGCGTAGTAGTTGAGCGTGATGGTCCGCTCGACGTCGTGCCAGCGCTCCAGCGACTCGGCCAGCGGCCGGCGGATGGACCGGCCGGCGTTGTTGATCAGGATGTCCACCCCGCCGAGCCGCTTCTCGACGTCGGCGACCAACGTGTCGACGGCGTCCATGTCGGAGACGTCGCACGGCAGGGACAGCGCGGTGCCGCCCGCCGTGGTGATCCGTTCCGTGAGCGCATCGAGCAATTCCTGGCGGCGCGCGACGACGGCCACCGTCGCGCCCTCGCGGGCCAGCAGTTCGGCGGCGGCCTCGCCGATGCCCGACGAGGCGCCGGTGAGCAGGATGCGCTTGCCGTTGAGGTCGACCGGCCTGATGGCGGGCCGGTTGATCAGCACCTGCGGGGCCATCGGGGGGCGCATGGTGGCCAGGACGAGCTGATCGGTGATCCGGCGCAGGGGACTCTTGCTCACGTGGGGAGTCTAGGGGCGGGGCTCGTCGGCCCGTTCGGCGCTAGAAGTAGCGCGGGAACCGGCTCCAGTCCGGCGGCCGCTTCTCCAGGAAGGCGTCGCGGCCCTCGACGGCCTCGTCGGTCATGTAGGCGAGCCGGGTGGCCTCGCCCGCGAACAGCTGCTGACCGACCAGCCCGTCGTCGAGCAAATTGAAGGCGAACTTCAGCATCCGTTGCGCCTGAGGCGATTTGGCGTTGATCTCGGCGGCCCACTCGATTGCGGCCTGCTCCAGGTCGGCGTGGTCGACGACCGCGTTGACCGCGCCCATGTGGTGCATCTGCTCGGCGGTGTACGCGCGGCCGAGGAAGAAGATCTCGCGGGCGAACTTCTGTCCGACCTGGCGCGCCAGGTAGGCGCTGCCATAGCCGCCGTCGAAGCTGCCGACGTCGGCGTCGGTCTGCTTGAACCGGGCGTGCTCGCGGCTGGCCAGGGTGAGATCGCAGACCACGTGCAGGCTGTGCCCGCCGCCGGCCGCCCAGCCGTTGACCAGGCAGATGACCACTTTCGGCATGAACCGGATCAGCCGCTGCACCTCGAGGATGTGCAGCCTGCCGGCGCGGGCGGGGTCGACGGTCTCGGCGGTGTCGCCGCTCGCGTACTGGTAACCGCTGCGCCCGCGGATGCGCTGATCGCCGCCGGAGCAGAACGCCCAGCCGCCGTCTTTGGGGGAGGGGCCGTTGCCGGTCAGCAGCACCACGCCCACGTCGGGGGACATCCGGGCGTGGTCGAGCACCCGGTAGAGCTCGTCGACGGTGTGCGGCCGAAACGCGTTGCGCACCTCGGGCCGGTCGAACGCCACCCGCACGGTCGCATCGGTGACGTGGCGGTGGTAGGTGATGTCGGTCAGGTCGTCGAACCCGGCCACGGGCCGCCAGGCCTGGGCGTCAAAGGGATTGTCAGTCAAGGTTTTCGAACTCCTATACCGGGTCCAGGCGAAACACTGCGCAGCGGCCGGCCAGGGCTTCGAACTCGTCGGGGCGCCCTTCGCTGACGAGCCCCGCCCGCTTCATGAAGCCGACGCCCGTCGGCACTTCGGTGGGGAAGAGCCGCAGGATCGGCCGCGCGTCGTCGGCGGACAGCTCGGCCATCCGCACCCTCTGGACGTGACGGCCGCGCGCGATCGTGGCATCACCGGAGGCCCGCACGTTGGCCACCCAGTCGGCGCCCGGGAACCCGGCGACGACGTACTGCCGGCCGTCGACGGTCATGGGGGTCACCGGGGTCGAGCGGGCCGCGCCGGACTTGCGGCCGGTCACCGTCAACACGACGGGGCTCTCGCCGCCGAAACTCATTCCCAGCCGCGACATCTGGATGAAGACCTTGTTGGCCGGCTTCAGCCACCACGGCGGCTTGATCGGTTTGCCGCTTCCCATACCCAGCGACGTTACCTCTGGAAGGACTCCACACCATGGGGCTGGGCCTCGGTTGTGCCGATGGCGTCCAGCCTTTCCAGCGCTTCGGCATCCAGGGTGACGTCGCCCGCGCCGAGGTTTTCCTCGAGGTGCCCGACGGATCGCGTGCCGGGGATCAGCAACGTGTTCGGCGCGTGCGCCAGCAGCCACGCCAAGCCGACCTGGGCGCCGGTGGTGCTGAGCTGGCCGGCGATCTCGGCCACGACCGGCTGATCGGCGACCTTCGGAAAGCCCGGGAGCGACGAGCCCAGGGGGAAGTAGGGCACCCACGCGATGCCCTCGTCCGCGCAGAGTTGCAGGGCGGCTTCCTGTGAGCGGTCGAGCAGGCTGTAGGCGTTCTGCACGCAGACGATGCCCGCCGGCAGCGCGCGCCGCACCACGTCCACCGGCACGGCGCTGATGCCGATCGCGCCGATCTTGCCCTCGTCGCGCAGTGCGATCATCTCGGCGAGCTGGTCGTCGACGTCCACGAGCTGATCGCCCTCGGCGGCCACGCCGGGCCCGAGGTCCATGCGGCGCAGGTTGACCACCGGGACGCAATCCAGGCCGAGCTGTCGCAGGTCGTCCTCGACCGCGGCGCGCAGCTCCGCGGGCTTTTGCGCTGCCGCCAGCGGGATGGGCTGTTCGCCCGTGAAGCGCGCCCCGACCTTGCTGACGATGACGAGGTCGTCGGCGTAGGGGAACAGCGCCGCCCGGATCCGGCGGTTCACCTCGCCGGGGCCGTAAAACGACGCCGTGTCGATGTGGTTGACGCCGAGCTCGACCGCGCGGCGCAGCACCGCGGCCGCGTCCTCGACGGACGGGGCCGCGAACAACTGCATTGCGCCGTAGCCGATGCGCGCGACGGTCGACGCGCCGATGGTGCCGGGACCGCCGGGCCGTGGTTTGTCCGTCATGGTGCTCCCTAGTGCCACACTGGAGGAAATGCGGAGGATCCTCCGCTTATCGCAGCGTAGCAGAAACGGAGGTGCCTCCGCTTGGTGGAGATCCGATCGGACGCGCGCCGGAATCGCGAGCGGCTGCTCGAGGTGGCGACGGCGGCGTTCGCCACCGCCGACGGGCGACCGGTGTCGCTGGAGGCCATCGCGCGCGAGGCCGGCGTGGGGATTGGCACGCTGTACCGCCACTTCCCGAATCGAGAGGCGCTCGTCGAGGCGATCTACCGCGCCGAGCTCGACGAAGTGGCCGCGGCGGCCGAACGGCTGCTCAAGCGCCACCCGCCCGAGACGGCGCTGCGCCGCTGGATGGACCGCTACGCATCATTCGTGGCCGCCAAGCGTGGGATGGCCGAGTCGCTGCAGGCGATCTTCGCCTCCGGCGCCATGCAGGCCAGCCAAACTCGTGACAGCATCGTCGGCGCCGTCGACCTGCTGTTGCGGGCCGGCGTCGAGGACGGCAGCCTGCGCCCCGACGTGCAGGCCGACGATGTGGTGTCCAGCCTGATCGGCATCTTCCTGGCCAGCGGCTCGCCCGAGCAGACCGGCCGCATGCTGGACCTGCTGGTCGCCGGCGTCACTGCACCCCGAACGTGAAGCTGGTTTCACGCACGGCCCCGAACGTGAAGCTAATTCCACGCCCGGCGCAGCCCGACGCCCGGCTGGCCGGGCGCTAGGCCGCGAGCGCCCGCACAGCCGGGCGCTCGAGCACAATCAGCCGACGGCGCGGCCGGCGCCCTCCCAGAACTGGGCGCGCACGGCTTTCTTGTCCGGCTTGCCCAGCGCGGTCACCGGCACCGACTCGACGACGATCACCTGCTTGGGCGATTGCACCGAACCCTTGCGCTCTTTAACCGCGGACTGGATCTCGACCGTCACCCGCGCCACCGACTCCTCGTCGGAGGGATGGTCGGGTCGCAGCACGATCACCGCGGTAACGGCTTCGCCCCACTTCTCGTCCGGCGTGCCGATCACGCACACCTGCGCGACGGCCGGGTGCTCGGCGACGACGTCCTCCACTTCCCGGGGGAACACGTTGAATCCACCGGTGACGATCATGTCCTTGACCCGGTCCACGATGAACCAGAAGCCGTCCTCGTCCTCGCGGGCCATGTCACCGGTGTGCAGCCAGCCGTCCTTGAAGGTCTTGGCCGTCTCCTCCGGCAGGTTCCAGTACCCGCCGCTCAGCAGTGGCCCCGACACGCAGATCTCGCCGACCTCGCCCGGTGGCACCTCGTTGCCATCGGCGTCCAGCAGTGCGGTGCGGGCGAACAGGGTGGGCCGCCCGCAGGAGGTGAGCCGCTTCTCGTCGTGGTCCTTCTTGGCGAGGTAGGTGATCACCATCGGGGCCTCGGATTGCCCGTAATACTGGGCGAAGATCGGCCCGAAGCGGCGGATGGCCTCGGCCAGTCGCACCGGGTTCATCGCTGACGCGCCGTAATAGACCGTCTCCAGCGAGGACAGGTCGCGGGTGTGCGAATCCGGGTGATCCATCAGCGCGTAGATCATCGACGGCACCAGCATGGTCGCGGTGATCTTCTGTTCCTCGATCACCCGCAGCACCTCGGCCGGATCGAACTTGGTCAGCACGACCAGCTCGCCGCCCTTGATGATCGTCGGCACGAAGAACGCCGCCCCGGCATGCGACAGCGGCGTGCACATCAGGAAGCGCGGGTTCTCCGGCCACTCCCACTCGGCGAGCTGGATCGTGGTCATCGTGGTGATCGACTGCGCGGTGCCCAGCACACCCTTGGGCTTGCCGGTGGTGCCGCCGGTGTAGGCCATCCCGCCGATGTGGTCGGGCGGAAGGTCGGCGGCCACCAACGGCTGCCGCGGATACTTCGCGGCTTCGGCCACCAGGTCCACCGCGGAATCACCCAACGCTTCGGGGACCGGGCCGATTGTCAGCACCTGCTTGAGGCCGGGCACCTTCTCCAGCAGGCCCAGCGCCCGCTCGACGAACATCGGGTTGGGATCGATGATCAGCGACGTCACGCCGGCGTCGCCCAGCACGTAGGCGTGGTCGTCCAGGGAGCCCAGCGGGTGCAGTGCCACGCGCCGGTAACCCTGGGTCTGGCCGGCGCCGATGATCATCAGCACCTCGGGCCGGTTCAGCGACAGCAGCCCGACAGTCGCGCCGGTGCCCGCACCGAGCGCCTCGAACGCCTGAATGTACTGGCTGATGCGCTCGGCGAGCTGTCCACCGGTCAGCGTGGTGTCGCCGAGATGCAGCACCGGCTTGTTCTTGTTGCGCTTGAGCGCACCGACGGTCAGGTGTCCGGAATGAATGGGATGGCGCAGCAGATCGTCACTCATGGGGCAAGACTAGAACGTGTTGCAATTCCGGTCAGCCACCCCCTCGCAGCACTAGCATCCCTGCACATGGCCGATGCAGAGCTCGTCATCACCGGAACGATCCTCACCGTCGACGACGCGCGGCCCACCGCCGAGGCGCTCGCCGTCGCCGGCGGGCGCATCGTCGCCGTCGGCAGCCGCTCCGATGTGGCCAAGCTGACCGGCCCCGACACGCAGACAATCGAAGTCGGCGACGGCTGCGTCATGCCGGGATTCGTTGAGGCGCACGGTCATCCGCTGATGGAGGCCTTGGCGCTGTCGGACCGCATCGTCGACATCCGGCCCGTCACCATACGAAACGCCGACGACGTCGTCGCCGCCGTCCGCCGTGAGGTCGCCGCCAGGGGAGCGGCCGGCGCGTACCTGAATGGCTGGGATCCGCTGCTGCAGTCCGGGTTGCCTCAGCCGACGCTGGCCTGGCTCGACGAGGTCGCCCCCGATGGGCCGCTGATCATCATCCACAATTCCGGGCACAAGGCCTACTTCAATACGCACGCCGCACAGCGCGCCGGCCTGACTCGTGACACGCCCGATCCCAAGGGCGCCCGGTTCGGCCGCGACGCGAACGGGGACTTGGACGGCACCGCCGAGGAAACCGGCGCGGTGTTCCCGCTGCTGGCCGGCGCCATCGCGCCCGGCGACTACCCGGCGATGCTGCGCGCCGAATGCGCCCGGCTCAACCGCGCCGGCCTGACCACCTGTTCGGAGATGGCCTTCGACCCGGTGTTTTTGCCGCTGGTCGAGCAGCTGCACGACGAGCTGACCGTCCGGCTGCGCACCTACGAGATCTCCAATCCGCAGATGCACACCGACGCCACCCCCGGCCAGGGCGACGACATGCTGCGCCAGGTCGGCATCAAGATCTGGGTGGACGGCTCCCCGTGGGTCGGCAACATCGCCCTGTCTTTTCCGTACCTGGACACCGACGCCACCCGCACCATCGGGGTGCCGCCCGGCTCGTGCGGGCACGCCAACTACACCCGCGAGCAGCTGAGCGAAATCGTCGGCGCCTACTTCCCGCTGGGCTGGCCGATGGCCTGCCACGTGCAGGGGGACGCCGGGGTGGACACCATCCTCGATGTCTACGAGGAGGCGCTGAAGCGCCACCCGCGCGACGACCACCGGCTGCGCCTCGAGCACGTCGGCGCCATCCGGCCCGAGCAGCTGCAGCGCGCCGCCGACCTCGGGGTCACCTGCAGCATCTTCGTCGACCAGATCCACTACTGGGGTGACATCATCGTCAACGGCCTCTTCGGGCCGGAGCGCGGATCCCGTTGGATGCCGGCGGGTTCCGCGGTGGCCACCGGTATGCGCATCTCGCTGCACAACGACCCCCCGGTCACGCCCGAGGAGCCGCTGCGCAACATCAGCGTCGCCGTGACCCGGACGGCGCCCAGCGGCCGGGTCTTGGCGCCCGAGGAGCGGTTGACGGTCGAGCAGGCCATCCGCGCGCAGACCATCGACGCGGCCTGGCAGTTGTTCGCCGACGACGTGATCGGCTCGCTGGAGGTGGGCAAGTACGCCGATCTGGTGGTGCTGTCGGCCGACCCGCGGGCCGTGCCGCCCGAGCAGATCGCCGACCTGGACGTCCGCGCGACGTTCCTGGTGGGCCGGCAGGTCTACGGCGCGTGACGCCCGCGTGTCAGGACCTGCTTGACGGCCTGCACGTGGTGGCGCTGCCGATGCGGGTGCGGTTCCGCGGCATCACCACCCGCGAGGTCGCGCTCATCGAGGGCCCGGCGGGCTGGGGCGAGTTCGGGGCCTTCGTGGAATACGCGCCGCCCGAGGCCGCGCACTGGCTGGCCGCCGGCATCGAGGCCGCCTACCGCCCGCCGCCACCGCGGCGGCGCGACCGCATTCCGATCAACGCGACCGTGCCGGCCGTCGACGTCGGCCGAGTGGCCGAGGTGTTGGCCCGGTTCCCGGGCGCCCGCACGGCCAAGGTGAAGGTCGCCGAGCCCGGCCAGACGCTGGCCGACGACGTCGACCGGGTCAACGCCGTGCGCGAACTCGTGCCGACCGTGCGGGTGGACGCCAACGGCGGCTGGACCGTCGAGGAGGCGGTGCGGGCGGCCATCGCGCTGACCGCCGACGGCCCGCTGGAATACCTCGAACAACCGTGCGCGACCGTCGACGAGCTCGCGGCCCTGCGCCGACGGGTCGACATGCCGCGCGTGCCGATCGCCGCCGACGAAAGCATCCGCAAGGCGGACGACCCGCTCGCCGTGGTCCGCGCCGGCGCCGCCGACATCGCGGTGCTGAAAGTCGCCCCGCTGGGCGGCGTTGCGGCCATGCTTGCAATCGCCGCGCAGATCGACATCCCGGTCGTGGTTTCCAGCGCGATCGACTCGGCGGTCGGCATCAGCCAGGGCCTGGCCGCCGCGGCGGCCCTGCCGGTACTGAGCCACGCGTGCGGGCTCGGCACCGGCGGGCTGTTCGTAGAGGATGTGGCCGACGTCGCCGCCCCGGTCGACGGCACCCTGGCAGTCGGGCCGGTCACCCCCGACCCGGCGCGGCTACGGGCCCTCGCCGCGCCCGCGGAGCGGCGGCAGTGGTGGATCGACCGGGTCAGGGCATGCCACGCACTCCTTGTACCGTCGTCCGAGTGATCAACCTGGCTTACGACGACCGCGGCTCCGGTGAGCCGGTGGTGTTCATCAGCGGTCACGGCGGGGCCGGCCGGACCTGGCAGCCGTATCAGGTTCCCGCGTTCTTGGCGGCCGGCTACCGCGTCATCACCTTCGACAATCGGGGCATCGGCGCCACCGAGAACGCGCAGGGTTTCACGACGCAGACCATGGTGGCCGACACGGCGGCGCTGATCGAAGGACTGAATGCGGCTCCGGCCCGCATCGTGGGGATGTCGATGGGCGCGTTCATCGCCCAGGAACTCATGCTTGCCCGGCCCGAACTCGTCAGCTCCGCGGTGTTGATGGGCACCCGGGGCCGCATGGACAAAACCCGCGAGTTCTTCCGCGACGCCGAGGCCGAGCTGGCCGACGCCGGTGTCCAGTTGCCGAGCTCGTATGAGGCGAAACTCCGTCTGCTGGAAAACTTTTCGCACAAGACGCTCAACGACGACGTCGCGGTCGCGGACTGGATCGCCATGTTCAGCATGTGGCCCGTCAAGGCCACCCCGGGAACGCGTTGCCAGCTCGACATCGCCCCGTACACCAACCGGTTGCCGGCCTACCGCAGCATCGCGACGCCGGTGCTGGTGATCGGCTTCTCCGACGACGTGTTGACGCCGCCCTACCTGGGGCGCGAGGTCGCCGACGCGCTGCCCAACGGCCGTTACGTGCAGATCCCCGACGCCGGCCACCTCGGCTTCTTCGAGCGCCCGGACGCCGTCAACGAGGCCGCGCTGAAGTTCTTCGCCAGCAACTAGTTTCTGGCGCCACCTCTGCTCCGCGCCCCCGGTGGGCAGGTTGTGACAGGCTGTACTGGTGAACCCCTCGACGACACAGGCGCGCGTCGTCGTTGACGAGCTGATCCGCGGCGGCGTCCGCGACGTGGTGCTTTGCCCCGGGTCGCGCAATGCGCCGCTGGCGTTCGCGCTGCAGGACGCCGACCGTTCCGGCCGGATCCGGCTGCACGTCCGCATCGACGAGCGCACCGCCGGCTACCTGGCCATCGGGCTCGCGATCGCCGCCGGCGCCCCGGTGTGCGTCGCGATGACGTCGGGCACCGCGGTGGCCAACCTCGGGCCGGCCGTGGTGGAGGCCAACTACGCGCGGGTGCCACTGATCGTGCTGTCGGCCAACCGGCCCTACGAAATGCTGGGCACCGGGGCCAACCAGACCATGGAGCAGCTGGGCTACTTCGGCACCCAGGTCCGCGCCGCCATCAGCCTGGGCCTGGCCGAGGACGCGCCCGAACGGCTGGAGGCCCTCAACGCCACCTGGCGATCGGCCACCTGCCGGGTCCTGACTGCCGCTACGGGATCTCGCACCGCCAACGCGGGCCCGGTGCAGTTCGACATCCCGCTGCGCGAGCCTCTGGTGCCGGATCCCGAACCGCACGGCGCCGCGATCCCGCAGGGACGACCCGGCGGACGGCCGTGGACGTACACACCGCCGGTCACGTTCGACCAGCCGCTGGACATCGACCTGTCGCCCGACACCGTCGTCATCGCCGGACACGGCGCGGGCGCGCACCCCAACCTGGCCGAGTTGCCGACCGTCGCCGAGCCGACGGCACCGGCCCCGGCCAACCCCCTGCATCCGCTGGCCCTGCCGCTGCTTCGTCCCAAGCAGGTGATCATGCTCGGCCGCCCGACGCTGCACCGGCCCGTCTCGGCGCTGCTGGCCGACCCGAAGGTGCCGGTGTACGCGTTGACCACCGGGCCGCGCTGGCCGGACGTCTCGGGCAACTCACAGGCGACCGGCACGCGGGCGGTGACCACCGGGACGCCGAATCCGGCGTGGCTGAAGCGCTGCGCGGAGGTCAACAGGCACGCGATCGACGCGGTGCGCGGCCAACTTGAGGCGCACCCGCTCACCACCGGCCTGCACGTCGCCGCGGCGGTGGCCGGCGCGCTGCGGCGCGGAGACCAGCTGGTGCTCGGCGCGTCCAACCCGGTCCGGGACGCGGCGCTGGTCGGCCTGGACACCCACGGCATCCAGGTCCGCTCCAACCGCGGGGTCGCCGGCATCGACGGCACCGTGTCCACCGCGATCGGGGCCGCGCTCGCCTACGAGGGACGCACCGTCGCGCTGATCGGTGACCTGACGTTCGTCCACGACAGCTCCGGTCTGCTGATCGGCCCCACCGAGCCGACACCGCGC
Organism: Mycobacterium sp. 852002-30065_SCH5024008; assembly: GCF_001665645.1. NCBI lineage: Bacteria > Bacillati > Actinomycetota > Actinomycetes > Mycobacteriales > Mycobacteriaceae > Mycobacterium > Mycobacterium sp. 852002-30065_SCH5024008. The sequence continues at coordinate 76,320 of NZ_LZSZ01000184.1, forward strand.
AACCTGACCATCGTGGTCTCCAACGACAACGGCGGCGGCATCTTCGAACTGCTCGAGCAGGGCGACCCGCGGTTCTCCGATGTGTCGTCGCGAATCTTCGGAACGCCGCACGACGTCGATGTAGGCGCGCTGTGTCGCGCCTATCACGTTGAGAGCCGCCAGATCGAGGTGGACCAGCTCAGCGCGGCCCTCGATGAACCCGCGGCCGGGATGCGGGTGCTGGAGGTCAAGGCCGACCGGTCTTCGCTGCGGCAGCTGCATGCGGCCATCAAGGCGGCCCTGTGAGGGTTTCGTGAACTACCCGAAAAGGGTGCTGCACATACTGATTCATGGCCGCAGCGATAAGCCGCCGAGCACCCCGCCGAGAATTGCGTTGCGCTGGGCGCGGATTGCGGTGCTTATCGTGGCCGGCTTGGTCACCTTGCAATCGGCCCTGCTCGTCGCGGGCGCCTGGCGCAACGACCTTGCGATCCAACACAACATGGGGGTGGCGCAGGCCGAGGTGCTCAGTGCCGGGCAGCGCCGCTCGACTATCGAATTCGTCACACCCGAGCGGGTCACGTACCGTCCGGAGCTCGGCGTGCTGTACCCGTCGCATCTGGCCACGGGCATGCGAATTTACGTCGAGTACAACAAGAACGACCCGAATCTGGTTCGTGTGCAGCACCGCAATGCCGGGCTGGCCATCATCCCGGCGGGGTCGATCGCGGTGGTGTGCTGGCTGGTGGCGACGGTCCTCCTGGTAGGCCTGGCGCTGCTGGACAAGATGCTCGATCGTCGCGCTGAGGCTCCCGACCAGCAGATTTCGCACGACGTATGCCCGTAGGCAACCTTGTCGAAAGTCGGTGCTGACACTGTGGTGTTGTGCGCGTTGCCATCGTCGCCGAATCGTTCCTGCCGGAAGTCAATGGTGTCAGCAACTCGGTGATCCGGGTGCTCGAGCACCTGCGCCGGACCGGTCACGAAGCCCTCGTCATCGCCCCGGACACCCCGCCCGGTGCGGCCCCGGCGGATCGCGTCTACGACGGGATCCGCGTGCATCGGGTTCCGTCGCGGATGTTCCCCAAGGTGACCACGCTGCCCCTCGGTGTGCCGATGCCCCGGATGGTGAGCGTGTTACGCGGATTCGACCCGCACGTTGTGCATTTGGCCTCGCCGGCGCTGCTGGGGTACGGCGGGGTGAAGGCGGCCCGGTGGCTGGGGGTGCCGACGGTCGCCGTGTATCAAACGGACGTACCCGGTTTCGCGGCGAGCTATGGCATTCCCATGACGACACGGGCCGCGTGGGCCTGGTTCCGCCATCTGCACAGCCTCGCCGACCGAACCCTGGCGCCGTCCAGCGTGACGATGGAATCACTTGTGGCGCATCGCTTCCCGCGGGTTTACCACTGGGCACGCGGGGTCGACGTGCTGCGGTTCGCCCCGTCGGCGCGTGACGAGGCACTCAGGCGGCGATGGTCGCCGCAAGCCAAGCCGATCGTCGGCTTCGTGGGCCGGCTGGCGCCCGAGAAGCACGTCGAGCGGCTGATCCCGCTGGCGGGCCGAGACGACGTGCAACTCGTCATCGTCGGTGACGGCGTCGACCGAAGCAGGTTGCAAAAGGCAATGCCGACAGCGGTTTTCACCGGCGCGCTGTACGGCGACGAACTCGCAACGGCGTACGCCAGCATGGACGTCTTCGTGCATCCCGGCGAGCACGAAACGTTTTGCCAAGTCGTGCAGGAAGCGCTGGCGTCGGGGCTGCCGGTGATCGCCCCCGACGCCGGCGGCCCACGCGACCTCGTCACGCCGTGGCGCACCGGTTTGTTACTGGGCGTCGGCGAATTCGAGGCGAGGTTGCCCTCGGCCGTCACCCATTTGATCGACGAACGCCACCGCTACGCGCTGGCCGCCCGGCGCAGCGTGCTCGGCCGCAGCTGGCCGGTCATCTGTGATGAGCTGCTCGGCCACTATGAGGCGGTGCTCTCGCCGTTCGCCCGCAGGCGGATGTTCGCCAAGCGGTACGCACAGGGCCAGTGAGCTAACGGTCAGCCCTGCGGACAACGCTTATGGCGAGTCCTCGAAAGAGCTGGCTCCGACGTCTCGTAGTTAACCCCAGGGTACTGACGTCAGTCCTCAGGCCGATGGAATTCGCCGGGCGGGGCGTCCTGAATCGGATTGTCGGGTCGCCCCATGTGTGGTCGCTCTCCTGCCTGGCCGGAGCGCGCCGCTAGCAGATGCGCAATCCGTTGCGGATCTGCCACACCCGCCAGTTCCTTGAGAAAGGAATAGACCCCCTGCAAGGGAAAGCGGAACGGTTCGTCCGTCGTCTTACGCAGCACGGCGCACGCGAGACTGTCCCGGATGCCCGGATTGGCGGCGACTAACTCGGAAGTGATCTGGCCTGGGATGATCGGCACCATCATGCTGTCGCTCGACAGCACGGCTAGCAGGACCTCATAGCCGTTCGCGGTGGCCAGGTCGTGGAAGAACCCCGGCTGAATGTTGTATAAGCCGTGGTCGACCCATCCCAGGCACGGCGTCCAGTGGATCATCACGCCCCCCGGGGCGGTGTGATCGTGAATCGCCTTGTAGCAATTGGCCTGATTGAAGACATGTTCAGTCGTGCCGTTGTTGATGCAGACGTCGAACCTTGTCCCAAGATCGAAGGGCAGGTTGAGATCCTGCTGCAGGCGGTAGTGATTGGGCGGGAGCAGATCGATGGCGTTATAGCTGCGGAAGTCGAACAGGGCTCTGTAGATTCGCTTGGCGTCGGCATAGACCTGGGCCATGCCGTCCGGCGCCGTCTCGGCCAGCAACGCGTCGCTCCGTGGCCCTTCGGGGAGCAGGAGCGGGATCGCCTGCGCCACATCGATCATGGTCTCGGCTTCGCCGAATTCCAGGAGGCGGCCTTGCTGAGGAAGCAGACCGCGGCGCGACGCCTCCAGCAGGAAGCTGAGCTCGATATTCGTGATTGCCATCATGAAGTTGGGCTAGGGATGCTGCGACGCATGCTCGTAGATTTTATGGCTTGTCGCCGGCACGGAAGACGGCTTCCAGCGATACCGTTATCTTCGGAACATATCCCAGGCCTGGCCTGTCGGCCTTCGTCGCGGCTAATGAGCTGTGTCGAAAATGCCCACCACGGTCCAACCGCAACTGGGCATCCCCGACCCGAATACTCCGATAGGAGTCGATCCCGACGCACGGCGGCGACGCCATCGACACCGGTCGGTGATGGTCAGACGATGACGGGATCCCGGACAGGCTTGCGATACTGGGGGAATCTCGGCAGCCAACGGGCGATTTTGGCTCGGCGGACGGTTCCCGGCCAAGCTCTGCGTCGCAGGGGCAGAATTGGCCTGATAGGAGGGTCAGCATGTCTTCCCATTTGGAGGTGTGGAAACCGTCAGGGCGGGAGCTGATCGCCCTGAGCGGTGAACGACTGACCCTCGGCAAGTCCTTGACCAACGCGGTGTCGTTCGAGCACGACCCGACCGTGTCCCGCGTACACGCCGTCTTGGAGAACTTCGGTCAAGCGTGGTCCGTGCGGGACCTGGGTAGCCGCAACGGCACCTATGTCAACGGAGAAAAGATCGCTGCGGAACGGATTCTGCGGTCTGGCGACGAATTGCGGCTCGGCAGTTCACGGTTGGTCTTCTGGATGACCAGGGGCGCTGGCGAAGCACCGGCCGATCAAGAGACCGAAACCGGCAAGTCCATCCTGCGGCCGCCTCGGATGACCCAGCGCGAACTCGACGTCCTCAAAATTTTGTGTCGCCCCTTCGTATCCGACGACCCGTTTCCCGAGCCTGCATCGGTTCGTCACATGGCCCAGGAGCTATTCGTCACGGAAGCAGCCGTCAAGCAACATCTGCAACATCTGTACGACAAGTTCGGCATCAAAACCGATGGAGATCGACGGGTAAGACTGGCCAACGCGGCCATCCGGCTCGGTGCCGTCAATCGCTCCATGCTGCGTGACCGTCGCACGCAAGGGTGAGCGCGCGGTACTAGGAGATCTTGTCGAGCACCCCGCCGCCGAGCATGGCGACCGCATTGAGGGCACTGCGACGGTATTCGTCACATGTGGGGCACGACTCGATATGGCGGGCAATGCGTTTCCGCATCAGCACGGTGAACTGTTCGTCCCAGCCCGACAGATCCGCGGCGAGCCGGGGGCACCCGTTCCGCGGGGCGCGCCGTGCCACCAATAGCGCACCCAGCGAGCGTTCGATGGTGTCGCGCAGCCGCTGCAGGAGCTTCTTGGTGGAGTCATAGCTGATGCCCAGCGCTTGCGCGAGCTCGGTTCCGGTCACGCCGTGACGGTAGGCAAGATCCAGCACGTGGCGGTCGCGCTCGGACAATCCGCAGGCGGCCTGGGCGATCAGTTCGCGGAGCTCGTTCTGGGCCGTCAGCGTAAACGGCCCCGGACCCGTCGCCACATCATCGGGCAGCTCGTCACAGGCGGCCTCCCGGCGACGTTCGGATAGGGCCCGCAGGGCGCGGCGACGGGCGATGGCGTAAAGCCAGGGCCTCAGCTTGTCCGCATCACGGAGCTTCGGCAACTCTGTCGTCGCGATGCAGAAGACCTCCTGTACGCAGTCGGAGGCCGCGTGGCGGTCACGCAGCATGCCGACGCAGTAGGCGTGAAGTGGGGCTGCATAGCGGTTGTAGATGCTGGCCAACGCCGCCCGATCGCCGGTCGCCGCGGCGCGGGCGAGGTCCGTGTCGCTGATAATGCGATGCTTCGGCACCGTGGTCATGAAAGTCATGACTGAAATGCTCGGGGATGGTGGGTGATTTCGTAATTACCGTGGAAGCCAGTTTCACCTTCCGCAGGGGAAGGGTTTCCTACCTATTTGGTAAGGGTCGGTACCTGGAGCACGCGTACGACCACCGCCCCATAACCGATGTAACGGTTATGGGGCGGTGGCGACGATTGTGACGTGTGTTGGAGCAGCTCACGCCTTCGTCTTGGTGTGCGCCGTGCGCGTGCCGGTGCCGTTTCCGGTGCCCGTTCCGGTGCCGTTTCCGGTGCCGGTACCGGTGCCGTTGCCGCGGCCGCCGTGGGCGATGCGCAGCTCGTCAGCGGTCAGGGTGCGGATGCTCTGTCGGCGCAGCGCAATCTTGTCGTGGTTGATACTCATTTGATCTTTCCTTCTTGTGTGATGTGGTGACGGCAAGCCCGGGTGGGCCCGCTCATAGGTAGGAGCGCCGGCGACCTCGAAGGGTGACCATTTTTCAGCGGGATTCGCAGATTCGTGGCACCCGGCCGGTTACTTGCCGCACGGCGAGAACCGCCCCGCAGCCGATGGCAAATCGGTTGTGGGGCGGTTTGTTTGGGACGAGCGCCGTGCTCTGCTAGGCCACCGTCAGCGTCTGCGGGGGTGAATGCGTAGCCGTCAGCGTCGGATTGGGGCGGGTGCCTGTGTGCGTTCCCGCGGTGGGCAGCGTGGTGTGCTTGGTGGTCTGGCCCGTGCCGTTGCCACCGCCGGTGCCGTTGCCGCCCTCGCCGCCGTGGGCCATGCGCAGCTCGTCGGCGGTCAGGGTGCGGATGCTCTGCCGGCGCAGTGCCAGCCTGTCGTGATTGGTGTTCATTTGTTTCTCCTTGCTGTGATTTGTGTTGGCGCGGAACGGTTTTAGGCCGTGCTCACAGGTAGGAGCGTCATGCCAGGCAAAACGTGACGCTATTTTGCCCGCGCTAATTGGCTCGCGTAGTGGCGATCAAGAAAGCTCAGCAGGATGAGTTCGTGGGTGCGGGCGGCCGAGCGCAGCAGCCGCACGGCGTTCAGGTGGCTGAGGCTGTGCAGGAGCTGTGGATAGGACTGGCTCAGCTCACCCCGCTTGGACAGGTCCGCCAGCTCCGCGAGCAAGGGCGCCATTCGCTCGGATCGCCGCCTGAATGCTTGGCGCGCGGGTTCGTACGGGTGGTCCTTGGTGTCGTCGAGCAGCGCCGTGACGTCGGCGCGCTCGCGCCGCCAGAGCTGCCCTATCCCGGGATCCAGGTTGGCCGCGTTGGGGTATTCGTGCCGGTAGCCGTCGGCCCCGTCCTTGGCCCAGTCGCGCCGCTCCTGTATGTCCAGGCCGGCATCGGCCAGCAGGCGATCGGTGGCGTAGAGGCACAGCTTCCAGCGGGCTTCGGCCGCGTCGTCGCCATAGAGGTCAAGCAGGCCCATGATCTTCAGCACGGCCTCGCTGTCGGCGGCGTGGATCCGCTCGGCCAGTTCGATGCCGGCGTCGCCGCCGTACCGTTCGATCTCGCGGTGGTACGTGTCGGTCGCGAACTTCCATGCCGTCCCGTCACCGAGGTGTGGGGCCAGTGCGTCGGTCAGTGCCGGCAAGGCGTGGTCCCGCAATGCCGTCGGGTCACCGTGCAACCGAAGCCGCAGATGATGTTCGGGGTCGGCGTAGCGCAGGAAGAACCAATGGTCGACGACGCCGCTTTCGCGCAGCTGTTTCATGACGGGTCCCACGGCGCCGGTGAGAATGCGATCGGCGGACGCGGTGCCCGTATACGCCTTGAGGTAGAGCCACTGGCTGCCCGGGCCGAAGGTCCGGCGCACCTTCGGCGCGGTCCACAGCCCGGGCGCCGGTGCCGGCTCGCCACGTCGGATGAACGGCACGATGAGTTCGTGGGCGAATCGGCCCTGTGGCCCGGTGGCGATCCCGGTGGGCAGGACCTCCTCGATGATCGCCTCGGTCCGCCCGCGCAGCACCTTGGCGGCCGCGGCCGTGAGAACAGGGCTTGTGGTGTCGACGTACAGGCGGTTGTCGCCGTCGGCGATAAGCAGCTCACCGGGCAGTCCCCGCTCGCGAGCCAGGGCCGCCCATCCGGCTAAAGCGTCGGAGGCGTCGGGTTTCGTGACCTTGGAGATCTCAGCCGCCGACAGCCGCCAGCGGGCCCGGGCCAGCACCAGGCGCCCGGCGGTGACCCGCGGCAACGCCGGCGCCGCTGACAGGGCGCCCCAATCCCACGCCAGCCCGCCGGTCACCCCGTCGCTTTGCAGCGCCGCGAGGAACCGGTACACCCCGAAGCCGCGCCACGCCGGATTGTGCGCCGTGGTCAGCCGCGGCCTTACTTCGGCGCCCAGCCGCGGGCTGTGGAGGACGACGCGGTCACCGTCGAGACGCACGGTCAGCTCATCGACACTGAGCTGACGATCCGCGGGTGCGCCCGAACGCCCCAGCAGGACCAGTTCGTAGTCGCGCAGCACCGGCCGGGCCAAGACATTGCCGACTCGGCCTTCCGGCAGGTGCACGATCTCGGCGAACACCACACCGGGGGACTGGACTTCCTCGGCGCGCAGGTGGGCTCGTACCGCGTCGTGCAGTCGCGTGTCGCCGTGACAGAACCGGCCGAGCAGCTGTGCTCCCGAAGGCCCGTAGGCGCAGTCGATTTCGACACCGTCCTCGAGCAGGTTCGCGTTGACCGCCAGGCCGTCGGGCAATGGCAACGGCGGTGGCAGATCTTTCTGTGACGATTCAAGGCGCGCGACCGTGGGGGCGTCGAGTTCGAGGCTCGCGGCGCCGCTCTCACGCGTGCGCATGACCAGATCGAGCAGGGCGGCGTCGCGCGCGGTGAACGTGTACTGCGGAGTGACGCCGCCCAGGTCGAGGCCGGCCAGCAGCGGCGACTCGTCGGCCGCCGGGTGCGTCGACGGGTCGAACCCGATCCCCATCTCCTCGTCGAGCGCCTCCATCAGCGCGACCTCTCGGTCCTCGTAGCGCGCCGCGAACTGCTGCTTGAACCGAGTCAGCGCCAGATCCTCGCCGCCGGTGGACAACCGGTGCAGCAGTTGCACCCCCTCGGCCAGCAGCTTCACCGTGTCGGATCCCAGGGTCAGACCCGACCCGGCCCGGTGCAGGTCGACCTGGATCAGCCGGGCTTCGTCGCCTTCACCGGCCAGCTCGAGCAGCTGTGCGGCGGTCGCCGCGTAGGCCTCGGGCGGATTACCCAGCCCGGCGGCGTCCAGGCGCGCGAGCTCGTCGGAGACCCGCCGCAACGCGTCCGAGGTGGCGGCGAAGTCCGGCTCGCTCAGCGACGACATCAGCTGGGTCAGCGGTTCCGGGCCCGTCACCGCGGGCTCGGCCACCGGCGTCAAGACCTTGGCCTCGATCAGGGCATCGACGTATTCGCGTGCCTCGTCGCGCTCGACCCCCACCCGTTTGGCCACGGCGTCGACAACCTTGTCCACCGCGCAGCCACCGGCTGCCGCATCCAACGCACAACGCAACGGCGCGTCGTCCTCGACCACGACCAGATGATGCGTGCGACGGCCCTCGCGAAGCCGGCTTTCGATGAGCCGCATGGCCCCGGCGGCGTGGTAGCGGCTGGAGTTGGGCTCCACCATCATGGTCTGTCGTGTCGACGCATCCGCCAACAGCCGCTCGACCAGCGCCGCCAGCACCTCCGTGTCGGGTCGGCTGTGCCGGCTGATCCCCTCCGGGCCGTCGACCACCAACGCGGTGGTGTCGCTCAGCTCTCCCAGCGAGCAGCCGGCGAAGAGTCCGAAAGGCGTTGCGCGGGTGCACATGCGGGTCAGATACGCAGTCACCGAGGCGATCACCCGGTCGTCCGCATCGCCGGCTGCCAAGCGGCGCATCAACCCGGGCGAGGCGAGGTGGAGCGCCTCACGAATCTCCGGCCGTGCGACCAGGTTGCGCCAGTAGGTGGAATCGGCGCGCAGGCGCTCCAATTCGTTCAGCGGCAGCAACGGCGCGCGCATCACGAAGAAGCCACTCGGCGTCAGCGCGGATGTTGAATCGTTCATTTCCAGCTCCTAATGCGTTGTCTCGCCGACGAGTTGGCCCGCGACGAGTTGTGCGTAGTGACCACCCGCGGCCATCAGGTCGTGGTGGCAGCCTGATTCGACGACCCGGCCCGCGTCCATCACCACGATGTGGTCGGCGTCGATCACGGTGGCCAGTCGATGCGCGATCACGATGACGGTGCATCCGAGCCGGGCAATGTTGTCGTGGACCCTCGCCTCGGTGACGGTGTCGAGACTGCTCGTCGCCTCGTCAAGCAACAAGATCCGCGGCCGGGGAGCGAGCGCGCGGGCCAGGGCAAGCCTTTGACGTTGACCACCCGACAGCGAGGCGCCCGCGTCCACGAGCGGGGTGTCGAGCCCCATCGGCATCGCGCGAATGTCCTCGGCGATGCCGGCCAGCTCAGCCGCCGACTCGAGCCGGTCCAGCGGCAGGCTGGGGTTGCCAAGCACCAGGTTGTCGCGAATGGACAGCCCGAAAATGTAGGGGTCCTGCGTCACGACTCCGATTTGAGAGCGCACACTGCGCGGGTGCAGGGTGGCAAGGTCCACGCCGTCGAGCAGGACACGCCCCTCCGAGGGCGAGTAGAGACCGAGTAGCAGCCGGCCCAGCGTGGATTTGCCTGAGCCCGAACGCCCCACGATGGCCAGGACCTGTCCGGGCTGCACCTCGATGCTGGCACCATCGACGACCGGTGGGCCATGTGGGGTGTAGCGGAAGGTGACCCGTTCGGCGCGCACCGATCCGGTTAGCTCGGGCGCTTGCCGGAGCTCGCGGCCGGCGGTTTCGGTGGGGGTGTCGAAGACGTCGTCCAGGCGGGCGAGGTAGCTGCCGAGCAGCTGCACCTGCAGCGCGGTGGCGACCAAGATGCCAAGTGGCTCAAGGAATCCGGTTGCCAACGCAGCCAGGGCAAGCATCATGCCCAGCGAGAGCCTTCCGCTCGACGTCAGGTCGGCGCCAACCAGCAAAACCGCGATCGGGGAAAGTAGCGCCAGCCCATGGATGGCGGTCGACACCAATGCCTCGAGGCGCCCGCGGCGCATCGAAACGTTCAGTTCGGCAACGAACAGGTTGGTCCAGTGCGATACCGCGCGACGCTCCGCTCCGGCTGCCTTGAGCGTTTCGACCCCGGAAAACATCTCGAAGGCATAGGACTGGGATCGGGCTTCGGTCGCCAGTGCTTCCCCCATCAGGTGCTGGTTGCGGCGGCGGGCGGCCAGCAGAACCGCGACCTGGGCGGCGCCCAGCGCGAAGACCAGAAGTCCCAGGGCCGGCGACAGGGCGAATATGACGACCAGATAGAGGGTGGCCAGCGTGCCGTCGAGTAGCGCGGAAATGGTTCCCGTGGTCAGGATCTCGCGGACCGTCGCGTTGCTGCGCAATCGCATCATCAGGTCTCCGGATGAGCGCTTCAGGAAGAACGCGTACGGCAGGTCCACCAGGTGCTCGAGGAAATCGAGCGTCATGTCGACGTCCAGCCGGCTGCGCAGCCGCAACAGCAAGTGCGCGCGCAGGTACGTCGCGAGCACCGAGTAGGCGATCAGCGCGGTCATCACCGCGGCGAGCACCTTCAGCAACTGCCCATCGTTGTTAGGCACCACGCGATCGACGACCACGCCGGTCAGCACCGGCACCGCCAGCGCCATCACCCGCACCACCACCGAAGTGGCCAGTACTTTGCCGAGTCCGCTCGATCGGGACAGCAGGCGACGGGCGTGATGGAGCGCGCCGGGGGCCCGGCGCCCACCTGACGCAAATGTGTCGGTGGGTTCCAGCATGACCGCGACGCCGCTGTAGAGGTCGTTGACCGCGGCCCAGCCGAGCCGATAGCGGCCGGCAGCCGGATCGACGATGGTCACACCACGCCGCGATGTCGAATCCAGGACAACAAAATGCGCTGCACCCCAATGCAATACGGTGCCGCGAGGCAGGTACCGCAGGTCGTCGAGCTCGGTGGCCACCCCGCGCGCCCGCAAGCCGAACGAGGACGCGGCTTCGGCAAGGCGCAACGCGTCGACACCGTCGCGCCCGGTCCCGGTGGCGTCGTGCATCTCGGCGAGCGAAACGTGGCGGCCGTGATACCCGAGTGCCATGGCAAGCGCGGCGGCACCACAGTCGGCCATCTCAGCTTGGGCGATATACGGGATCGCGCGCCGGCCCCGCATCATCGCAGCCTCGGCAGCAACACGCTGATCAGCCGCTGCCGGCCCTTGGGGACGACTAGTTCGCCGGCCGGTTCCGAAGCGGGCCGCTGCAACTGGGCCGTCACCGCAGTGGCCGTCACCTCGACGACGACCGCGCCCTGCGTTGTGCCGGAAGCGCCGCGAAATCGCGCGGCCGCGCCGCGGGCCGGCGGTGTCCCGCCATCACGGGTCGCCGTGACCGTCGTGCCTTGCGCGACGGCCGGCAGCGCCTCGGTCTGTGCGGCGCTGACAGTGCCGGCGGCAACGGCGCCGGCCGCCAACAGCACACCGAGTGTGACGAGTCCCGCGTTAATCCACCCCTGTTGCTTGATCAGTTCGCCGGGGCGGGTGGCCGCGGACTGGCGGTCGCGCCAGCGCTCACGAAACACTGACTCGTGACGGATTTCGCCGTCGTCGCCGTCTCGGTCGGCTTTCATTCGTCTCTCCTAGGTGTCGGTCCCGGAAGGGCCACTCACACGGGTAGGAGGACTGACGGCGGGAAAGGGTGACACATTTTGCGGACGTGTCGGCGTCGACGCTGAATCTGCCGTCGACGCAATCCATGGCGGTGCGGGGCGCCCGCGCTTTCTGCGCGCAGAGGTCACTGACGCAATCGCCAGGGTTACGCGGGCGCGTTGGCGCGACGCCGATCTTCCATTCGATACCCTGACTGCAGATACGTGACGAGGCGAAAGAATTGGACCCGCAACAGGAGTGGAAGCGAAGCGATGATCACAACACGTGCTGAAGCGGCGCAATACGTCAAGGACGCCGGAGGGTTGAAGCTTGTCGTTTTTGGAGCCGACGGGCACGAGGTTGCAGCGATGTTCGTGCAAGGATCGGTGACCTACAACCCGGAGGAGTCGACCTTCATCGCCGTCGCTGAGGACGGCCACCCGGTGGGCGAGCTGTTCGTGGATGAGTCGGTCGACTATGACGAGAACATCGATGCCTTTGTCATCCGCCCCGTGCGATAGCCATCGAGACGAGCCCGGCTCCGCACCACTGGCGTGACGGTCTCGTCTGGCTCCAGGTGCATCACTAGGAGCGCCGCAGGCATCCGAGGAATTTAGCGCTCAGCAATCGATGTCCTCCATCGGCTCCCGGTCCGTCGACGAGTCGACAATCCAGCAATGCCCCAGCCGGCAATGTTTGCCGATTAGTCGAAAGGGGAATTTTCGGGCTTTGGAGTGCGGCTCGTTTAGCAGGGGATTTTGCGAGGTGTCTGGGGCAGGTGGCGTTCAGCCGGAGGTGTCGCTCGTCATCATCGACGGCCAGCACGTCGTGCACATCGGCATCGAGGCATGGGTAAGTGGGGCGGAGCCGCCCATCAAGATCGTGGGAAATTACCTGAATCCGGCGGAGTTCATGTCCGTCGACCCGGCGGCAGCCGGCGATGTGGACGTCGTCCTGTTTGCACTGCAATACGACGACGGTCCCGAGTTCGGCGCCCTTCGTCGGCTCAGTCAGGCGGGCAATCGAGTCGTCGTCTACTCGTACCTCGCCAGCGACGAAATCATTCTGACCAGTCTTGACGCCGGAGCCGTGAGCTACGTGGCAAAGGCGGAGAGCGGCATTCATTTGTGCGAGGCGATCTGGGCGGCGTGCACGGATACGCCCTACGTTGCCCCGAGGATGGCCAAAGCGCTGCTGAGCGACCGGACCGTCGGCCGACCCCGCCTGAGCGAGCGGGAACGAGAAGTCCTCATCGCGTGGTTTCAGACCGAGAACAAAGAGCAGGTTGCCAAGAGGCTTTTCATCGAGCCGTCGACGGTCCGTACCCATTTGCAGCGAGCCCGCGCGAAATACGCGGCGGTCGGCAGACCAGCGCCGACCAAGTCGGCACTGATTGCCAGGGCGATCCAGGACGGCATCCTCAGCGTCAACGACCTGTGATCTAGTTTGCGGGCGCATCCGCCGGGCTAAGCCGCACATTTCAACAAAGGGGCTACAGTCCCTGTCGTCCGTTCGGCGGATGGTGACCTAGCAAATGTTGGCTTACTGTGACGTCCGGGGGAAAGTCACGCGTCGCGTCCGTCAGCGGATGTTCAACGACTGCACCGCAATCAATCAATAAACAACGTGGGTCGTGGGGCTCTAACTCACGAACCAGAGGAGATCAATCCATGACGAGAATGCTCGCGGGAGCACCTATGAAGAAAGTCATCGCTGCGGCCGGTATCGGCGCAGCGCTCATCACCATCCCCGTGGTGGCGGCCGAAACCGCCTCGGCAGATCCCGGCCAGAACTGCAGGACCGAGTGGAACACCATGTACAACGTGCCCGTCGGCGTCCGCACGACCTGTTTCAACCCGGACGGTAGCTATCACGTGTGCACATCCATCGGCACGGATGGCAAAGGACCCGGGACGTGCTGGGACTATCCGGCTCCTCCTCAGATGGCCGGACAGCCCACGTTCAGCCCGCCCGTGCCTGGTGTGCCGCCTCCACCGCCGCCAGCATGATGATTCGCAAGATTTTGGCCGCGACGGCTATTGCGGTAGCAGCCATCGGCGCGGCGTCACCCGCCGCTGCCCAACCAACGACACCGACGCCGACACCACCACCGTCTGGGCCCACCGCCATCTGTACCGACGGCACCGCCTCCAACAGTCTGCACAGGAGCGGTACCTGTTCCCACCACGGCGGTGTCGCGCAATGGTGTCCATGCCGTACCAACTCACCCGCAACCGGGCGATATGACGAGCACGGAGGGTTCATTACCAGCCGCGGCGTGTGATGGAGCGCGGCCCCCGCCGTGGCGGCACGTATCACCCTGCTACACAAGGTGATTCGCAGCACTGCGCGGGAGCGACCGGCTCGTAAGCCGGTTGTCGCTAGCTACCCTTGCGCCAGCTCCGCAACGGGCTGCCATTCCTCCCAGGTGCGCAGCCGGCTCTCATAGTCGGCCTTGGCCGTTTCCAGCGGCGATGCGCCGAAAAACACTCGCAGGGGCGGCTTTTCGGCGTCGACGACCTTCAGCAGCGCTGTGGCGGATGCCTCCGGGTTGCCCGGGCTGGCCCAGCGCTTGCTGCGCTCGGCCTGCACGGCGGCGCGAACGTCGTCGTACGCCGGGAGCGGATCGGCCAGCTTGGCAGAATCTCCGGCCCAGTCGGTGTCGAAGCCGCCCGGCTCGATCAACGTGACGTGCACGCCGAACGGGGCGACCTCCAGAGCGAGCGCCTGCGAGAAGCCTTCCAGCGCCCACTTCGATGCGTGGTAGGCGCCGAGCAACGGGAACGCGGTGATGCCCCCGATCGATGACACCTGGATGATGTGGCCGCCGCGCTGCTCGCGCAGGTACGGCAACGCGGCCTGGGTGATCCACAGCGCCCCAAACACGTTCGTCTCGATCTGTTCGCGTGCCTCTTGCTCGGAGAGCTCCTCGACGAACCCGAACTGGCCGTAGCCGGCGTTGTTGACCACGATGTCCAGGCGCCCGAAGTGGTCGTGCGCCTCCTTGACCGCGGCGAAGTCAGCGTCCCGATCGGTGACGTCCAAACGGAGCGGCAACAGCGCGTCGCCGTACTTCTCGGCCAGGTCCTCCAGCGACGCCGTGTTGCGCGCCGTCGCCGCGACCCTGTCGCCGCGCTCCAGCGCCGCGATCGCCCATGCCCGTCCGAAACCCCGCGATGTACCGGTGATAAACCAAACTTTTTCAGTCACGCAGCGGTACAACGCCGATGTCGCCACCTAATTCCCGGCAGGTAGCGTCTTCATCGTGAATCGCGCGGCGTTGGACAAGGACCCCCGGGATGTCGCGTCGATGTTCGACGGCGTTGCCCGCCGCTATGACGTGACCAATACCGTGCTGTCGTTGGGGCAGGACCACTACTGGCGGCAAGCCACCCGGTCGGCGCTGGCGATCGGACCTGGCCAAAAGGTGTTGGACCTGGCCGCGGGCACCGCGGTATCCACCGTCGAGTTGAGGAAATCGGGGGCGTGGTGTGTTGCGGCCGATTTCTCGGTCGGCATGCTGGCGGCGGGTGCCGCGCGCAACGTGCCCAAGATCGCCGCCGACGCCACGCGGCTGCCGTTCGGCGATGACGTATTCGACGCTGTCACAATCAGTTTCGGTTTGCGCAATGTCGTGGACCCCCAGGCGGCGCTGCGCGAGATGGCGCGTGTCACCCGGCCGGGTGGGCGGTTGGTGGTGTGCGAATTCTCCACGCCCACCAACCGGATCTTCGCCACGGCCTACAAGGAGTATCTGATGCGTGCACTGCCGCGGGTGGCGCGCGCGGTCTCCAGCAACCCCGATGCCTACGTCTACCTCGCGGAGTCGATCAGGGCGTGGCCGGACCAGGCGAGCCTGGCGCACGACATCTCACGTGCGGGATGGGCGGCGGTGCGGTGGCGCAACCTGACCGGCGGCATCGTGGCCTTACACGCGGGGTACAAGCCCCTGCGTTGAGAAGGACCTAGTGGGTACCGGCGCGCTGGACGAAGCCGACCTGGTCGGGGCAGTAGTGGTCAACCGCGGCGCCGAGGAACTGGAACGCCTGGCCCTGGGTGGTGCCCCGCGGCAGGTTGTGCTGAATGAAGTTGGCCGACTTGTACGGGTCGCCGTCCACACCCCTGCCGATCCGGTCGCAGGTGATCTTGCCCAGCCAGGCGAGCTGGTCCTGCGGCTGGTAGATGCCGAAGCCGTTGACAGTGTTCTTGAACGGGGCGTCGTAGTCATTAGACGGCGGCGGCGAGGCCAGCGCGGGCGCGGCCAGCGCGATGGCGGCGGCGGCCAGGCCGCCGATAGTAGCCAGCTTCGTTCCCTTCATTAGCCGGACTATACACCGCTCGCCCGAAGCGCGCGGAAAATTGTCAACTGCCGCCACCAGGCCGGTAAGTCTCTTTCCGCACGTCAGCGGCTCAACTGAACGGCACTCGGCGATCGATCAGCCGAGACAGCCGCCCACCGCCCCGCCAGGCCCGCGCCACCCAGTCGGCGTCGTCATCGGTGACCAGGTTGGCCATGACCCTTACGGCGAGGGTCATCAGCTTCGGGGAGCGCATCGCGATCGGCCCCGTAGAAGGCAGAAACCGCTGAAAGGTCAGCAACAAGGCCAGCCGGCGCGCGACCGAGAACCCCCGGCCGTAGTGCTGCTGCAGCAGCGACGGCCACACGTGGGACAGGTCTTGAGAGGGGCGACAGCAGTCCAGCAGTTCGGCCGCCAGCCGCCCCGTTTCCAGCCCGTAGTCGATGCCCTCGCCGTTGAGGGGGTTGACGCAGGCCGCGGCGTCGCCGATCAGCATCCAGTTGGGCCCGGCCACCCCGGACACCGCGCCGCCCATCGGCAGCAGCGCCGACGCCACGGCCCGCGGCGGCCCGGTGAAGCCCCATTCGTCGCGGCGCAGGTCGGTGTAGTAGTTGATCAGCGGTCGCAGCGCCAGGTCGGCCGGTCGTTTCACCGTTGACAAAGCCCCGACGCCGATGTTCACCTCACCGTTGCCCAGCGGGAAGATCCAGCCGTAGCCGGGGAGCACCGCGCCGTCGGGGGAGCGCAGCTCCAGATGCGACGTCAGCCACGGGTCGTCGGCGCGCGAAGTGGCCAGGTACCCGCGGGCCGCGACGCCATAGACCGTCTCCTGGTGCCAACGCCGACCTAGCTTGCGGCCCAGCGAAGACCGGGCCCCATCGGCCACGATCAACTGGCGGCAACCCACCTCCGTGCCATCGGCCAACGTCAGCGACACCACTCGTCTGGACGAGTCATGATGCACCGCAACGGCTTTCGTTCCCAGCATCATCCGCGCACCGGAATCCTCGGCGACCTTGCGGATCCGGTCGTCCAACTCGAGCCGGGCCACTGCGCTGCCGGTCGAGGGAAACGACGGGCCCGGCCAGTCGACTTCCACCTCGCCGCCGAACCCGCTCATCCGCAGGCCGCGATGCCGGATGCGGGTGTCCAGCCAGTCGCCCAGCCCGAGGCGCTCGCACTCGGCGACCGCGCGGGGGGTCAGCCCGTCACCGCAGGGCTTGTCCCGCGGAAAGCTGGCGGAGTCGATGACCAGGACGTCGTTGCCCGCGCGTGCGGCCCACGCGGCGGCAGCCGAACCGGCGGGTCCGGCGCCCACGACCACCAGGTCGGCTTGGGTCTCCACGCTCACCAGTATGTTGGTCGAGTGAGTACTCCGGCGACGGTGGTGGCGGGCGTTGACTTCGGTGACCCCGCGTTCGCCGCGACGGTGCGCGACGGCGTCGGGCGGATCGAGCAGCTCATGGACACCGAACTGCGCAGCGCCGACGAGGTGATGACCGAGTCGCTGACGCACCTATTCAAGGCCGGCGGCAAGCGATTCCGGCCGTTGTTCACGGTGCTGTCCGCCCAGATCGGGCCGGACCCCGACGCGCACGACGTGACCATCGCCGGCGCGGTCATCGAACTGGTTCACCTGGCCACGCTCTACCACGACGACGTGATGGACGAGGCGGAGGTGCGCCGCGGCGCCCCCACCGCGAACGTCCGCTGGGGAAACAACGTCGCGATCCTGGCCGGGGACTACCTGTTTGCCACGGCATCGCGGTTGGTGTCGCGGCTGGGACCCGAGGCGGTGCGGCTGATCGCCGAGACGTTCGCCCAGCTGGTGACGGGGCAGATGCGCGAGACGCGCGGCCTGACAGGCCCGGCCGAAGGGGCCGACCCGATCGAGCACTACCTGAAGGTGGTCTACGAGAAGACCGCCTGCCTGATCGCCGCGGCGGGCCGGTTCGGCGCCATGTTCTCGGGCGCCGATGCCGAGCAGGTCGAGCGGCTCAGCCGGCTCGGCGGCATCGTGGGCACCGCCTTCCAGATCTCCGACGACATCATCGACATCGACAGCGACTCGCACGAGTCCGGCAAGCTACCGGGCACCGACGTCCGCGAGGGCGTGCACACCCTGCCGATGGTCTACGCGCTGCGCGAACCCGGGCCCGACGGGGCGCGGTTGCGTGAGCTGCTGGCCGGGCCCATCGAGGACGACGATGCGGTGGCCGAGGCGCTGGCGCTGTTGCGGGCGTCCCCGGGCATGGCGAAGGCCAAGCACACCTTGGCGGAATACGCGGCCCAAGCGCGCGACGAGCTGGCCCTTTTGCCCGACGTTCCCGGCCGGCACGCGCTGCAGACGCTGGTCGGATACACCATCAGCCGGCACGGATAGCGCGTCGGTGGAACCCGGAGGGTCATCTCGGGCGTTGAATTGACAACAGTCAAGCAATGAACGGGCTCTCGTAGGAGGACATCGATGACCTGGCATCCCCATGCCAACAGGGCTAAGACCTTCGCCCTGCTGGTCGGTATGTCCGCGTTGATCGTGTTTGTCGGGTCGCTGTTCGGCAGGACGGCGATGTTCCTGGCGGTGCTGTTCGCCGTCGGGATGAACATCTACACGTACTACAACAGCGACAAGCTCGCGCTGCGGGCGATGCACGCGCAACCGGTGTCCGAGCTGCAGGCGCCGATGATTTACCGGATCGTGCGCGAGCTCGCCACCGCCGCGCATCAGCCGATGCCCCGGCTGTACATCAGCGACACCAACGCGCCCAACGCGTTCGCGACCGGCCGCAACCCGCGCAACGCCGCCGTCTGCTGCACCACCGGCATTTTGGACATCCTCAACGAGCGTGAGCTGCGAGCGGTGCTGGGACACGAGCTGTCCCACGTCTACAACCGGGACATCCTCATCTCCTGCATCGCCGGCGCGATGGCGTCGATCATCACCGCCCTGGCCAACATGGCGATGTGGGCCGGCATGTTCGGCGGTAACCGGGACGGCGAGAATCCCTTTGCGCTGCTGCTGGTTTCGTTGCTGGGCCCGATCGCCGCCACCGTGGTGCGGTTGGCGGTGTCCCGGTCGCGCGAGTACCAGGCGGACGAATCGGGCGCGGTGTTGACGGGCGACCCGCTGGCTTTGGCGTCTGCGCTGCGCAAGATCTCGGGTGGTGTTCAGGCCGCCCCGCTGCCGCCGGAGCCGCAGCTGGCCAGCCAGGCGCACTTGATGATCGCGAACCCGTTCCGCGCGGGCGAGCGTATCGGGTCGCTGTTCTCGACGCACCCGCCGATCGAGGACCGCATCCGGCGCCTGGAGGCGATGGCCCGGGGCTAGCTAGCGCGAAGCGCCGACCGCGCCGCAGGCTGTGGCCGCTATAGCGGGAAATTCCTGGTCAGAACGTCGCCGCAGCTGCATGGCCGCCTGGTGCTGGAAGCTGTCGAGCAGGGGTGCCGATGAACCAGTGGATAGTCCAGAAACTCAGCGGGCGAAGGCCGAGCAGCACCTTCGGGCTCTCCGGGTGGGATTAAGCACGCCACTCAGGCGGCGGCCTCGGGCCTTTCGGGTCCGATGGCCTCACTTGCATCCCTGCGAGTGGAATGGCCCGTCTCGAGCCCTCCCCGGATGCGCACCGTGCCGCCGTTGGCCTCATGCTGGTGCTGCCAGTCGCTGATCGCCTGGTGCGCCGCGTGATCCAGGTAGTGCACCGAAACCTCAACGGTGACAACGGATCCGGCGGGTATGGACGCCAGCACCCGCGTCAGCCGCGGGAGCGCCAGGAATGTGCAGGCCGCACCCTCGATGAGCACCTGCCACCCGCCGTCGACGGGATTGGCATCGACCTTGGCCCGGATCACCCGCCAACCGGTCAACGCGATGGCCAACGCGAGCCCGATCAGGACGCCGTGCAGCAGATTGAGGAAGACGACGCTGACGGCGGTCACGACGTACACGGCGAGATCGCCATGCTTCATGGCGGTTTCGATGTGTGCCGGCTTGAGCAGCTGAATGCCGATGACGATGAGCAGGCCGGCAAGTGCGGCGGTGGGGATCTCGTCGACCAGCCCGGCGAACGGGATGGTGAACAACAGGATCCATACGCCGTGCATCAAGGCCGAGGCGCGCGATTTGGCGCCCGCGTTGACATTGGTGGAGCTGCGGACGATGACACCGGTGACCGGCAGCCCTCCGACGGCCCCCGACACGATGTTGGCGGCGCCTTGTCCGACCAGCTCGCGGTCGAAGTCGGTGCGCGGCCCGTTGTGCATGCGGTCGACCGAGACCGCCGACAGCAGGCTCTCGACGCTGGCGATGAGCGCGACGGTGATCACGCCGATCGCCACCGCGCCCCAGTTGTCGTGCGGAATGTCGGGCAGTTGCAATGCGTCCAGCGGCGACCCCTCGAGGTCGATCCGGCGCACATGGAACGGAAAGACTACCGACACCACCGTCACGGCCACGATCGCGACCAAAGGTCCCGGAACGCGGCGCACCTTGGCCGGAACCCACCGCCAGCCCACGAGGATGACGATGACCAGTACGCCCAGGATGACCCCGGGCCGGTGCGCGCCGATGATCTGGCCCGGCAGGCCGATGAGATTGTGCCAGGCCGTGCTCTTGGACTTTCCGCCGAGCAGCACGTGCGCCTGCTGCAGCGCGATCGTGATGCCGATGCCGGCCAGCATCGCGTGCACCACCACCGGTGAGATCGCCAGGGCCGCCCGTGCGACGCGGCTGAGGCCCAACAGCACCTGCAGGGCGCCCGCGGCGACGGTGATCAAACACGTTACGCCCCAACCGAAGTCGGATACCAGGTCGGCGACGACGACGGTCAGGCCGGCCGCGGGGCCGCTGACTTGCAGCGGTGATCCGCCGATGGCGCCGACCACGATGCCCCCGACGATCGCGGCGATGAGGCCGGCGAGCACCGGGGCGTTGGATGCGATCGCGATGCCCAAGGACAAGGGGAGTGCGACCAGGAAAACCACGAGTGATGAAGGAAGGTCGTGGCGGATGATCGATCGCACCCGATCTTTGCGTGAGTCCTTGGCCTGGTCGGGAGGTTGATTGCCGAGCTGTTCGATGTTTTGCATCGGTCGCGTCCCTCGTTAGGAGTTAGCGGGGGAAGTTCCGATATCCGCCCCGAATTGCGTTGTATTACGTCGGCGTAACACCTTGGCGCACAAACGGTTACGACCCGGCCGGATCCACAGGATCATGGCCGGGAACCCCTGGCTGCGTTAGTGACGGTATTTTGCTGGCAAACCCGGGGTCAAGCGGACGGGCCAATCCCATATGGAACGCAAAGATTTAAATTCCGCATCATCTGACGGACATCTCAGAATCCCGAACCGTGCACCTCGTGGCCCGGGACCTCGGCGATCAGGCCGCGGTAGGCCTCTTCGACGGTCGACCCGTGGTTGATCACCGCGTCGACTTCGCGGGCGATCGGCATGTTCAGTCCGAACTCGTTGGCGAACTCCATGATCACGCTGGCGGCCTTGACGCCCTCGGCGACCTGGTTCATCGAGGAGATGATCTCGTCGATCGGCTTGCCGGCGCCCAGTTGTTCGCCGACGTGACGGTTGCGGCTGCGCTGGCTGGTGCAGGTCACGATGAGGTCGCCCAGGCCGGCCAGGCCGGGGAAGGTCTCGGGATTGCCGCCCATGGCCACGCCGAGCTTGGTCATCTCGCGCAGCGCGCGCGCGATCACCAGCGCGCGGGTGTTTTCCCCGATGCCCAGGGAATAGCCCATCCCGACTGAGATGGCGTAGACGTTCTTCAGCGCCCCGGCCATCTCGACGCCGATCACGTCGTCGGTGGTGTACACCCGGAAACGCCGGGTGCGGAACAGTCCGGACAGCCGGGTCGCCAGATGCTGGTCGGGCATGGCCAGCACCGCCGCGGCGGCGTAGCCCTCGCCGACCTCGCGCGCGATGTTCGGCCCAGCCAGGATGCCCGCGGGATGGCCGGGCAGGACCTCCTCGATGATCTGCGACATTCGCATGTTGGTGCCCTGCTCGAGGCCCTTGACCAATGACACCACCGGCACCCACGGCCGCAGTTCCTTGGCCAGCTCGGCCAGCACGCCCCGGAAGCCGTGGGAGGGCACGCCCATCACCACGACGTCGGCGGAGTTCGCCGCCTCGGCGAAGTCGGTGGTGGCGCGCAGGGTGTCGCTCAACACCACGTCGTTGCCGAGATAGCGGCTGTTGCGGTGCTTGTCGTTGATGTCGCTTGCGGTCTCCTCCGAGCGGACCCATTGCAGCGTCGGGCCGCGGCGCGCGCAGATGGACGCCACCGTGGTTCCCCAGGAACCGCCACCAAGGACAACGACTTTGGGTTCACGCTTCTCAGCTGCCATGGCGATCAGCGTATTGCCGACACCTGTCATTTAGTAGCAGTTCACGAACTTCCGGCAGCACCGGATAGCGGTCAGCCCGCCAGCGGTGCCCGGTCGGATGCCCGGCCGAACACCATCGATTCCTCGACGCGGTCGAAGCGGTAGTCGATGGCGTCGGCGAGGTAGTTCTGCCGCACGTTCCAGGGCCGCTTGGTTCCCGATTTCGGCAGCGCGTGCACCGACCGCAGCACGTAGCCGGCGTTGATGTCCCACGACGGCTTCTCGGTCATCGGCTCGTTGCCCCGATGCGGGTAGGCGTGGGTGTAGCCGTGAGCGGTCATGTGCGCCAGCAGCTTTGCCGTGGCCCGGGCGGTGATGTCGGCGCGCAGCGTCCATGATGCGTTGGTGTAGCCGACGCACCAGAACAGGTTTGGCACGTCCTCGAGCATGTGGGCCTTATAGACGAAGCGGTCGTTGGTCTTGATCTCGTTGCCGTCCAGGCTGATCGCGGTCCCGCCCAAGGCCTGCAGCTGCAGGCCGGTGGCGGTGACGATGATGTCGGCGTCGAGGTGCCCGCCGGACTTCAGCGCGATGCCGGTCGCGTCGAAATGGTCGATGTGATCGGTGACCACGTCGGCGCGGCCGGCGGCGATGGCGTTGTACAGGTCGGCGTCGGGGATCAGGCACATCCGTTGGTCCCACGGGTTGTAGCGCGGTTTGAAGTGGGTGTCGACGTCATAGCCGGCGGGCAGGCTGCTGATCGCCTTGCGCCGCAGCAGCCATCGCACCAGCCCGGGCGCCTTGCGCGAGAGGGCGAAGAACACCGCTTCGGTCAGCGCGCTGTACATCCGGACCACGAGATGGGCCGGCCTGCGGGGCAACACTTTCCGCGCGGCGGCGGCAACCGTGCCGTACTTCGACGCCGAGATGAGATAGGTGGGCGAGCGTTGCAGCATGGTCACTTTGGCGGCCCGGTCCGACAGCGAGGGAAGCAGCGTCACCGCGGTGGCCCCGCTGCCGATCACCACGACCTTCTTGCCGGTGTAGTCCAGGCCTTCCGGCCAGTGCTGGGGATGCACCACTGCGCCGCCGAAGGTTTCGATGCCGGGGAACTCGGGGGTGTACCCCTCGTCGTAGTTGTAGTAGCCGCTGCCGAAGAAGAGAAATCGGCAACGGTAGAGCTTCCGCGCGCCGTCCTGCTCGACGGTGACCGTCCAGGTGTCTGTGGACGAATCCCAGTCGGCCGAGCGGACGTAACTGTTGAACCGAATGTGGCGATCGATGCCGTACTTGTGCGCGGTGGCGGCGAGGTACTCGCGGATGTGGACGCCGTCGGCCACGCCTTCCTTTCGCGTCCACGGCTCGAACGGGAAGGACAGCGTGAAGATGCTGCTGTCCGAGCGCACCCCGGGGTAGCGGAACGAGTCCCACGTGCCGCCGATCTGCGCGCGCCGCTCCAGGATGGTGTAGGTCAGCTGGGGGTTGCGCTCGCTGATTCGGTAGGCCGCGTCGATGCCGGAGATGCCGGCGCCGACGATGATTACGTCGGAGTAGTCGGCCTCGGTCGGCGTCTGGCCGTCGGCTTCCTGGGGAGTCACGGTCATCGTGAACCTCGCTCACATTGTGGGACTGGTCACTAGAGTAGGCACCCACCCGTTGGCCGGGCCAGTGATCGTCATAACGGCTCCATCAGCACGTCGACGTGCAGCGGCGCGCACCGGTCGATCAGCCAGATCTGGTCGGCCGGGCTGGCGAAGATGCGCGCGTGGGACGGGTCCTGAGCGAAGGCTGGGTCTGTTCCGGGGCCGCACCTGTCGCCGAAGAACACGTAGGCCTTGGTGTCGTTGCATTGCCGCGACATCCACACCAGCCCGTCCAGCCCGGCGCCGTGCGCGGCTTCGGCCCAACGCACCGTGGTGTCGTAGCTCGACGCTGGGCTCGCCGTCAGCTCGGCGGCGGTGACCTTGAGGCGTCGCAGCCCGGTGCCATGCAGCACGCCCAGACGCACGGGCCGGGTCACTTCCAGCCGGACGAGCACTTTGTCCGCGTATTGGTCGTAGGGGAGCAGGCCACCCTCGACGGGAATGTCGTGCAGGAGCGTCTCGGCGATGGCCGCATCCTCGGTATCGGCCGCGTACATGATCGGCACGACCGGGTCGCCGAAGAAACCGAAGCGGGTGCGCGCGCCGATGCCGGGGTTGAAGTCGGTGGCGGTGCGCGCCGCCGACAGCACGCGGTAGAGCGGGTGTCCCGCCGGCAGGGTGGCCGTGGCCGGGTCGAACGGGTCCGGGGGTCGCCTCACCACGAGACGGCCAGGGCCTCCGCAGCGACCGCAACGACGCGATCCGGCTCGGTGGCGAGGCGGTCCACGGGCCGCTGCCCGTCCAGGTAGGTGGTGGGCGAGCACAGCCACTGCACCAACCCGGCCTCCGACCAGCCGTTGTCCTCCGCGATCTCGCGCAGCCGGGCGATGACCGCCAGCGGTTTCCCGTCCGGGCCGAACTGGAAGCCGGGGTAGGCGAGGTAGTTGCCGCGCCGCACGGCGACCAGCGCCTTGTTGCGGTGGGCGGTGGTGGCCAGGTTGCGCGGCGCGCTGGACCGTGAGCCCATCCGCTTACCGGCGTCGGTGCTGCTCAGCATCCCGAACTCGGCCTCGATGCGGGCGTACAGGTTCTGCTCGGCCTGTACCGCCCGCGCCACCGCGGGTTCGGTGTAGACGGCGACCGACGACAGCGCAACGCCCACCGCCTGCGCGCTTTCGCGTAGGCGCTCGTGGGCGGTGGCCAGCTCGGCGACGGTGGTCATGGGGATCGCTCCAAAGTTCGGTTCGTGCAGTTCATTCTACTGCACGAACCGAACGCACGGGAGCTACCGGTAATTGACGAACTGCAGCGCGACGTCGAGGTCGGCCTGCTTGAGCATCGCGATGACGGCCTGCAGGTCGTCGCGCTTTTTGCTGCTGACCCGGATCTCGTCGCCCTGGATCTGCGTCTTGACGCCCTTGGGCCCGTCGTCGCGGATCAGCTTGGTGATCTTTTTGGCGTGCTCGCTGTCGATGCCCTGCTTGAGGGTGCCGCTGACCTTGTACGTCTTTCCCGACGCCTGCGGTTCGCCGGCGTCGAAGGCCTTCATCGAGATGTCGCGGCGGATCAGCTTCTCCTTGAAGACGTCGACGGCCGCCTTGACGCGCTCCTCGGTCGACGACGTCAGCTCGATAGCCTCGTCGCCCTTCCACGCGATCGTGGTGTCGGTGCCGCGGAAGTCGAAGCGGGTGGCCAGCTCTTTGGCGGCCTGATTGAGTGCGTTGTCGACCTCTTGGCGCTCGACTTTGCTGACAATGTCGAACGATGAGTCCGCCATTCGATCCGTCCCTTCATCCGGTGATGGCCGTTTGTGCTTTGTCTACCCCCTCGTTGTAACCTGTCTGGCGGCAGGTTGCCCGAGCGGCCAATGGGAGCGGACTGTAAATCCGTCGCGAAAGCTTCACAGGTTCGAATCCTGTACCTGCCACCAACGTTCGTCAGGGACTAGTTTGTCCCGCTGCGGCCGGCTTCAGTGCAGAGTGAGTAGGCATGAGCTGATCGGCCCGCCACAGCCCGTCCCGGGCCCATTGGTTTGAGCGCCCCAAGGGGTGCAGGGCTATGTGGGAAGGGCTGAAACCCGGGGCGCGGACCCAGAGTTACCCACAAACTTGGCCCAACTGCCCGTCAAAGGGGCTTGCGCCTTCGCAATCGCCCAGCAGATGTCTGCGCATGGCGTTATCGTGCGGGAATCCGCCGATGCAAGCCTGATGGGCGGCGGGATCAGTGATGCCGCTACAGGGATCGTCGGCGTGTGCTTGTGCCGCCGGAATGCAGAGCAGCGCCAGCGCTATGGCTGCCGCCGCCGACACCCCCGTTAATGCCTTCTTCACGGGTTGTCCTTTCTTGACCCCTGATGGTCACCGATTATGGGGTACATCGAGGCAGACGGCGACTCGACGCGCATGTGGTAGTCGCCGAAAACCCAACCAGCAAACTAGTTAGATCGATCGATCAATCAGGCACGAGAGCGGCACCGCTGTCTCGAGACCTTCATGGCCCAGAGTAAATGCTTGCAGTACAACGTATTTGGTCGAGACCGGCGAACGCGCTATACCCGCCGGATGCCTTCGTCTATCCGCCTGACGGAGGTGGCCGCATGATGTTGCCGAAGATCGGCGGGCCATAGCCCTTCTCGTCGGGCTTATCCCGCTGGGCTTTACGTGCCCCCGGTGGCATCGGTGGGATGAACATCGGGGTGAGCGGCGCGCCCTCGGCTGTCGTTGCCATCAATGGGGCCTGTGCGGCCGACAGCTGGATCGGGGCGGTGACCGCCGAAGGCGGGACCACGAGATTGCCGACGTACATGCCCTTGCCCAGAGAAGCGGTGGCCGAACTCTCTACCGCACCGGCCGTAGCGGCGGGCGTGGGATAGGGCGTGGCATAGATGTTGGGAGCCCCTCCCACAGCCTCGGGACCGGTGATGTTGTAGGCAATGGCCAGGTTGCGGGGGGTGGCGGCCAGGACGTCTGGGAACTGACCGGGGAAGTAATCGTGGCCGCCCGTGACCAAACCTATCAGGGACTGCGGGTTGAAGACGCCGCTGCTGACCAGGTTTTGCAGATAACCGTTGACGGTCTGAACGAACGGATTGGCGAAGAATTGCGTGGGGTCGGGTGTTGCCGCCGGGGCGAGCGCCAGCGGGGCGGCCGCTGCCGCCCTGCCCACCGCAGCCGTTTGAACCGTAGTGGCGGTCGGACTGGTCATCGGGGACGGCGGGTTGAACGTCGGCATCGCCATGGTCTGCAGGCTGCTGGCGTTGTAGCCCAGCATCGCGGTCGTGTTATCCGCCCACATCTGCAGGTACTGGGTCTCGGTGACAGCGATGGCGGGAAAGTTGATACCGAAAACGTTTGTCGCGATCAGGTGCGCCAGCAGCGCGCGGTTGGCGGTGACCACGCTGGGGTGCACCATGGCCGCCTGGGTGGCGGCGAACGAGCTGGCCATCGTGGTCGCCGCCATCGACATATGAGCGGCCTGCAGCGAGGTGGTCTGTAGCCAGGCGACATAGGGAAGGGTGGATGCGGTCATCGCCGTCGCTGATGGCCCTTGCCAGGGAATGGCCGTCACGATCGAGGCGTAGCCGGTGGCGGTCTGTCCCAGCTCGATTGCCAGCTGGCGCCAGACTTCGGCGGCGGTGAGCAATGATCCGGGCCCCGGCCCTGAATGAATCAGCGCCGAGGTGATCTCGGGAGGAGCCCAAAAGTCCATCGCTGACCCCTGTCAAAGCTTGGAGTCGGTAATCCTCATGCCACGCATGCGGGCCCGCACGGCCTGAGGTCCGCTAAGGAACCGATTTTCGCGTCCCACGTGTTGTCCCTTTCGGTGACGTTCCTGCCCCCTACGTGGCCCGACTGGTCGATTGACAGCGTATTCGCCCGCGGGGTTACTCACTTCGGGAATTGTGAGATTCATTTGGTCAAGCCGCGGCGCCGATTCGGCGGCGCTTCGCGACGTCTATTCGTCACCAGCGCCGAAAGCCAGGGCAGTCGCTCCGGATTCCGACCCTGAATCTTTCCGCGAAACGCGCCAGTGGACGCCTGTGCGGGTCAGACCGCCAGGATCGGGTTCGGTCGAAAACCCCTGGCACACACATAGGGCCTAAGTGGCGAACCCATCTGGCCCACGGGAGGGCAGAGACTTTCGAACCCAGGCGTCCCGACAAATTTGGCCCAGTTGTCCGTAGTCGGGGCTGGCCTCGCAATTGCCCATTCGGGGGCCGTGCATCGTGTCATCGGTCGGGGATCTGTCGATGCAAGCCTGGTAGGCCGTGGGATCCGTGATGCCGGCACAAGGGTCGGCGCGCGCTTGTGCTGGTGGAATGCAGAGGGGTGCCAGTGCCATCAGCGCCGCCACGGACGCCCTCATTGCCCTCCTCATCCTTTCTTCCTCTCCTGATCCCCGATGGCCGCCGTGTTAGAAGCCACCGACACAAGTGTCGCACTTTGTGATGACGGCAGTCGAGCATCGCGCAAACCTGCGCAGCCGGCGACAGGCTCGAATCATGTACCTGCCCCAACGTTCGTCGGACCGGAGGGTTCACCCGCTCAAGCGTTGCGGCGACGGCGGTTTCGGCTCGTCGGCGGTCCGCACGTCGCGGCCGGAGCCGGCCGACACGGTCGCGGCCTCGCCGTGAGCCAGCCCCACCGTCGCGACGATCACCAACGCCGCCGCCACGGCCAGCACGACCCAATCAAAGCCGTGGGCGTCCAACGTCTCGCCGAGGACGGTGATCCCAAGAACCGCGCCGACAATGGGTTTCGCGGCGATGATCGTCGGCAACGACGCGGTCAAAGCGCCTGCGCGGTAAGCCGATTGATGGAAGATCATTCCGGCCGCCCCACAGAACACCCAGCCGTACAGCTCGGGTCTGGTCCACAACTGCTCGGGGTTGTGTTCGAGGATGTCGACTACGCCCTTCATCAGCACCGCGAACACCGCCAGCAACGAACCGGCGACCGCGGCCAGCAGCAGCGCGGCCACCGGGCGGTCCGACCAGATCCGGGCGCCCAGCAATCCCAGGAGCAGCGGCGGGCCCATCGCGATGGCGACGATCAGCCACACGTGTGGCGCTGCGCGCTGCTCGCCGCCGGTCGGATCGCCGACCGCGATGACGACCACCAACGCCGCGGTCAGCAACACCGCCCACACCCACTCCGCGCGGGTGACCGGGTGGCGGCTCATCCGCGCGTAGATCGGCAGTGCGAACAGCAGCGCGGTCACCTGCAGCGACATCACCAACAGCACCGAGCCCTTGTCCAGGGCCGCCGCCAGCAAGATGTAGCTGGCGATGTCTCCGAGACCGCCCATCCACCAACGCGTATCGCGCAACAGCATGCCGAAGAGTGCCAGGTGGCCGACGGGTTTGTCGGTGACCTCCTGGGCGGAGCGCTGACGGACCACGTTGCCGATCGCCGACGCCAGCGCGGCGCACAGGGCGAGAATCGCCGCCATATCAGCCCTCGACATGCCACTAATCTAGTCGGGCCCCGGCAAACCGCCCGCCGAGCTCGGTTCAGAGCGGGAACGCGGTACCCGTGAGCTCTTCGGATAAGTCCCACAGCGCCGCGGCGGTGCCGGCCCGCCTGGCCGGCCAGTTACGCCAAGTCGGCTGGGTGCGGCCGTACAGACCGAAGCGCGGACCGACGAAGGTGTCGCCCGGCAGATCCTGCGACACCGCGTACAGCGTCTGGCGGGCGCCGAAGTCGACATCGGTGGACACGATGCGGTCGACCGCCAACACCGCCGCGTCGCCCAGCTTTCGTCCGGAGTTGCCTTGCAGGTTCGTGTGCGACCAGCCGGGGTGGGCGGCCAGCGCGCGCAGGGGAGACCCGGCGGTGCCCAGACGCCGCTGCAGTTCACTGGTGAACAGCAGGTTGGCGAGCTTGGACTGGCTGTAAGCCAGCCACGCCGAATATGGGCGGGACTGCCAGTTCAGGTCTTTGAGGCTGATGTAGCCGAAGTGGTGCATCAGCGAGGACACCGTCACCACCCGGTCGGTCAGCTTGGGCAGCAGCAGGTTGGTCAACGCGAAGTGGCCGAGGTGGTTGGTGCCGATCTGGCCCTCGAAGCCGTCGGCGGTCACCGCAGGTTTGGTGGCCATGATGCCGGCGTTGTTGACCAGCACGTCCAGCGTGGCCATCTCGTCGGCGAAGCGCCGCACCGAGCCCAGGTCCTGCAGGTCGAGTTGGCGCACCTCGACGTCGCCGGCCATCCGCTCGGCGGCGGCCTTGCCCTTCTCCGTGTTGCGCACCGCCAGAACGACGCGGGCCCCGGCCCGCGCCAATTCCCGCGCGGTGACCTCGCCCAGACCGGCGTTGGCCCCGGTGATCACGACGGTGCGTCCGGCGAACGAAGGCAGGTCTGCAGCGGTCCAACCAGGCATGCAGCCCACCCTAACTACGTGATCTCACCCGCCGGGACGCCGCAGGTATCGTGCGTGGGATGGCCGGCGGAACCTCACCTGGACGCCACGGATGTACCTAGGGGTCATCGTCAATCCGCTCGCGCGCAGGAATCGCCGCGGGCGGGGCGACCGCGTCGCCGAGTTGCGCCGCATCGTCGGTCCGTTCGGCGAGGTGCACGAAACCGCCTCGATCGAGGACCTCGGCAAGACCCTGGACCAGCTCCATCCACGGGTCACCCACCTCGTCGGGGACGGCGGCGACGGCGCGCTGCACTGGTTGATCAACGAGATCGAGCGTTGCGAGAGCGACCCGGAGCGCTGGCCGACATTCGTCCCCACCAACGGGGGCAGTGTCAACGCCGTCGCCCGCAAGGCGCGCGTGCGCGGCCGGCCGGATGCCATCATCCGCGCGCTGGCGGCCGCCGCCGAGGCGGATCGGCCCCCGCCCGAGATGCGCCTTGACACCTTGCAACTCGACGGTGAGACCGCCGACGGCGCCGCGTTCCATCGTCTGTGCTTCGGACTGGCCGCCGGGGGTGTCGGAAATCGGTTCTACGACATGTATTACGGGAAACCCGATCATGGCCGAGGGGAAGTCGTTCGGGTGATCGGTCGCTCGTTCCGCGACTACCTCGGTACGAAAGTCGGCCGTTCGCAGAACTCCAATTACGCGTCCGTGCTGTTCGCCCCGACGCGCGCCCGGGTCGTCATCGACGGCGAGGAGGTTCCGACACGGATGCACCGCGTGCTGCACGCCGGCGCCATCGACCTGCGGATCGGCGGGCCGTTCCGGCTTTTCCCGAAAGCCGAGAAGCCCGGCGCGTTGCACTTCCAGGCCGGCGAGGTGCGGCCTTCGCTAATCGTTGCGCAACTGCCCGCGGCGCTCACCAACGGCACGCTCCGGGGTCGTGGGGTGCGCGACGTCAATGGCCGCGAAATGATCATCGAGGCCGACGGGGAGCCGCTCTCACCGATCATCGACGGCGAACGGTTCGTCGGTATCACCCGGCTGGTGGCCCGCGCCGGCCCGCTCATCCGCGTCGCCCAGACCGGCTGACTCCGCATCTCAGTAGATCCGCAACGCGGGGGCCGACTGAACCGTGGCGGAAATCACTTGCCAACGTCGTCCGCAAGCGCGAGATTTCCAATCGTTCGGGCGCGGCTATGCCCTTTGCGTCGGCGATACGAAATGGCGGCACAATTGCGTACGGATTCGAAGGCAAGAATTCAGCATCAACGTAAATACGCATCTCAGTATTCGCGGGCTTGCTGAACGCTTTACCGACCAAAGTCCCTGGTGAACGCGGAAACTGAAATACTGAAGTCCGTAGTTGAGGATGGGGCTCCCCGCAATGTGTGACTTTGGGAAAGCCTATCCTGTGAGATCAATGTGCAGTGTCGGAAAAGCCTCTGCACGCTTTGCCTCGTGTCCATTAGCGGCGTTACATTGGGCTTTATCGATTGATCCCAAAGTTCTTATCGCTCATAGTGGACCTGGAAGGGGGTGGCTCCTGCGATGGAGACGCTCATTGATCACCTGCACATGCGGGAAGCGCTGACTCCGGATAAGACCCTCTTCCGGTTCGTCGACGACGAAGGCCGCGAGCAGGAGCACTACACCTACCAGAGTTTCGCCGAGCGGACGCGCGAGCTGGCCGCCTACCTGTCGGCGGAGGCCGGGCTGCGCCCGGGAGATCGCGCGCTGCTGGTCTACCCGCCCGGCCTGGAGATGGTTGCGGCGTTCTATGCGTGCGCCCGCCTCGGGGTGGTCGCCGTGCCGGTCAGCCCCCCGCTGCCGATGTCGTTCGAGTCGGGACTGGCCAAACTCAGCTTCATCGCCCGCGACTGCCAGGCGAAGGCGGTGCTGTCGACCAAGCAGTTCGAATACGACTACCGCCTGCTGCTCAACCACCTCGACGATGGGTCGCCCTGGCCGGACGCCCAACGGCCCCCGGAACTGCCCTGGTACGGAACCGATGGCGCGCAGGACTTCGGCGGCACGCCCGTGCCCGACACGCCTGGACCGGTGCTCTTCCTGCAGTACACGTCCGGCTCCACCAGCGACCCCAAGGGCGTGGTGGTCAGCCACGCCAACGTCATCGCCAACGCCTCGGCCTTTGCCGGCGGCGAGGTGCTGGTCAGCTGGCTCCCGCAACACCACGACATGGGCCTGATCTCGGCCTACCTGTTCATCCTGCTGGTCGGCGGGACCACACACGCGATGTCCCCGCTGGACTTCCTCAAGCGACCGTCGGCCTGGCTGCGGCTCATCAGCGACGTGCGCGCCACCCACACGCCGGTGCCCAACTTCGCCCTCGAGTTGTGCCTGCGCGAGGACAAGCTGCCCACGTCCGAGCTCGCCGGGATCGACCTGAGCAGCCTGGAGAGCATCGTCGTCGGCGCAGAACCGCTGCGCGCCAGCACATTCGCCCGCTTCCGGCAGCGTTTCGCCCCCTACGGCCTGGAGCCGAACGCGCTCACCGGGGCGTACGGCATGGCCGAAAACACCCTGATCGTCTCGCTTCGCGGGCGCCAGACGCTGGCGCTGAACAAGCGCGCGCTGGAGAACAACCTGGCGCGGGTCGAAAAGGCCCAGCCCGAGAACAGCAACCAGGCCCCGGTGGTGAGCTGCGGCAAGCCCATCGACGGCAACGTCGTCCGCATCGTCGATCCGGAATCCGGGCAGGCTCTCGGCGAGGGCCGGGTCGGCGAGGTCTGGCTGGACGGGCCTTCCAAGGGCGGCGGCTACTGGAACCGAACGGAGCTGAGCGCGGATGCCTTCGCGGCCCGCATCCCCGGCGACACCGAGCACACCTACCTGCGAACCGGCGACCTCGGCTTCCTGTACGAGGGCGAGCTGTTCGTGTGCGGCCGCAGCAAGGACCTGATCATCGTGCGCGGCGTCAACTGCTACCCCTCCGACATCGAGGGCATCGTGGAGCGGTCGGCTCCGGAGGTCCGCGGCGGCTGCGTCGCCGCCTTCTCGGTGGAGCACGACGAGCAGGAAGTGCTGACCGTGGTGGCCGAGGTGCGCGGAGAGCATGCGCTACCGGATGGCAAGGCCCTGGCGCGGGCCATCCGGCGGCACGGCCACATCGACCCGCACACCATCGCGTTCGTGCCGGAGCACAGCATTCCCAAGACCACGTCGGGCAAGATCAGGCGCTCGTCGACGCGTCAGCTCTGGCTGGACGGCAAGCTGCCCGTCTTGTCGACCTACACGCACCAGCCGCACGACCGGGCCGAGGAGAACCCCGGGCCGCTGGACCGGTTCCGGAATCTGATCGAGAGCTACGACCTCACCGGCGAGGAGGACTGCTCCTTCGCGGACCTCGGCATCGACTCGCTGGCGCTCGCCGAGCTGCGCGCCGACCTGCAGACCCTGCTGGAAGAGCACGGCGCGGGGGAGCTGGCCGAGGAGGTCAACACGCGGCTGCTGCAGCGGCTGACGGTCGCCGAGTTCTTCCGTCTCATGCGGCAGTTCGGCGAGGGGTCAGGGCAGCCGCTGGACGCGCTACGTCAGGCACTGGAACAGATCTCGGCCGAGTACGAGGCCTACGAGATGTCGCGGATGCGTGCCGACGCGCAGCTTCCGCTGCCGGCGCTGCCGCCGGCGCGCTCGGGCGCGCCCAGCGACATCCTGCTAACGGGCGCGACCGGATTCCTGGGGCCGTTCCTGGTTAGCAGCCTGCTCGGCCGGACGTCGTGCACCGTCCACGCGCTGGTTCGCGCCACGGACGAGGCGCACGGCCTGGACCGGATCGTCGCGTCGCTGCGCAAGGCACGGCTGTGGTCGCCGGCCCTGGAAGCCGAGGTCCGCAAGCGGGTGCGCGTGGTCTGCGGTGACCTGGCCGCGCCGCAGCTGGGCATCGGTGAGCAGGGGTTCCAGAGGCTGGCCGAGGGCGTCGACGCCATCGTCCACAACGGCGCCCTGGTCAACTACGTCAGGACCTACGACGCCCTGCGGCCCGCCAACGTGATCGGGACGCACGAGCTGTTGCGGCTGGCCATGACCGCGCACCGCAAAACCTTCCACCTGGTCTCCAGCACCTTCATCTACGGGTGGAGCGTCAAGCCGGTGGTCGGGGAGTCCGACGCGAACCTGGAGATGAACGCCCTGGACTTCGGCTACTCACAGACCAAATGGGTCGCCGAGCAGCTGGCGTTCGCCGCCCAGCGGCAAGGGCTCGACGTGCGCATATTCCGGCCCTCGCTGATCTCGCCGACCAGCGCGGGGTTCGGCAGCCAGGACGACATCCTGGTGCGCACCATGGCGTTCATGATCGAGCACGGCGTCGCCGCCAACGCGCTCAACCAGCTCAGCCTGCTGCCCGCGGACCTGATCGCCGATCACATCGTCGCGTTGATGGAGTTGCCGGCCGAGGAGGGCACGGTCTTCAACATGACCGCGGACGATTACTACAACATGACCGACATCACCCGGGCCCTGACCGAGCGCTACGGCTACCGCTTCGATTACCGCGACATCCCGTCGTTCGCCGCCGAGATGAACCGTCGGTGCACGCCGCGGGATCCGATCTACCCGCTGGTCGATTTCCTCACCCGCTCGGCGGACAAAATCGCGGCGATGCGGGACAAGCGCTACGGCAACAGCCAATACCAAAGTGCGCGCGCGCTGGCTGCGGTCCGGCTGCGTGAGCCGGCGCTGGCGGAGACGGTCGAGAATCTCGTCCGGTTCTTGCGCAGTGAGCGCCTGATCACCGAGGCTGAGGCCGAGGCGCAACGCAGCGCCTAACAAGCAAGGGGGTCCACCATGTTCACCGTCGACGACCAGGCGACGGGTCCACATGACGCGTCGCTCGACCATGAGCGGATCGTCCTGCAGGCACGTGACGTCGACTTCGACTGGGCGACGCTGCCGTTCTACTACGTGCCCAACGAGCCCTTCACCACTCACTTCTGCAACGTGCTGCACCTGCTGCTGCCCGCCGGCGAGGAGTTCATCGTCGACGCGTTCAAGAACACGTTGCCGATGATCAAAGACGATCAGCTGCGGCTGGACGTGCAGGGTTTCATCAGCCAGGAGGCCATGCATTCCCAGGCGCATTCGGGGGTGCTGGGCCACTTCGCGGCCAACGGCGTCGACGTCACGCCGTTCACCGACCAGATGGCCTGGCTGTTCTCCCAACTCATCGGGGACCGGCCCGGATGGGGTTGGCGGCGACGCCAGAGCTGGCTGCTCGAGCGGGTGTCGATGGTGGCGGCCCTCGAGCACTACACCGCCATCCTGGGCGAATGGATCCTCGACACCCCGCAACACGACGCCCTCGGCACCGACCCGGTGATGCTGGACCTGCTGCGCTGGCACGGAGCGGAAGAGGTCGAGCACAAAGCGGTGGCGTTCGACACGATGAAGCACCTGGGCGCCGGCTACTGGCGCCAGGTGCGCACCCAGCTGCTGGTGACGCCCGCGCTGCTGTGGTTGTTCATTCGCGGCGTGCGGTTCATGTATTCGGTCGACCCGTACTTGCCGCCGGGGACCAAACCGCGCTGGCGCGACTACTTCAGCGCGGCACGGCGTGGCCTGGTGCCCGGTCCCTTCCAGTTCCTGCGGGTCATCGGCGCCTACTACACGCCGAGTTTCCACCCCTCCAAACTCGGCGGAGTCGGGCGCGCGGTCGACTACCTGGCCCGATCACCAGCCGCCCGCGCGGCGCACTGAGCCCCCGGAGTTCGCGAATGACTCAGTGCAGCAACGTAATCGCCTCCGACGGCGTATCCCTCGCGGTCCACGCCCGCTCGGAAATCGACCCTGGGCGCCCGACCATCTTGGCGATCCACGGCTACCCGGATAACCACCACGTGTGGGATGGGGTCGCCGAGGAGCTCGGCGGGCGCTTCAACTTCGTGGCTTTCGACGTGCGCGGCGTCGGTGCCTCGTCCAAGCCGGCGAGGCGGTCGGGATACCGCCTGCCCCAACTTGTTTCCGATATCGGCGCGGTGATCGACAGCCTCGGCGTGGACCAGGTGCACCTGGTCGCCCACGACTGGGGTTCCATCCAGGCCTGGTCGGCGGTCACCGACGAGTCGGTGATGGGCAAGGTCGCTTCGTTCACGTCGATCTCCGGCCCGCACCTGAACTACGCGGGCAAGTTTCTGCGGTCCGCCCGCTCACCCCGCGGCATGTTCGACGTCCTCAAGCAGGCGGTGGCCTCCACGTACATCTGGTTCTTCCTGTGCCCCGGTGTGCCGGAATTGGCGATCTGGTCCCGGGCGACCGTGGCGGTGTTCGCGGCGGTCGAACTGATCGGCCGACCACGCCGGACCGGTCGGGGACGCGCGGCGACCACCCGATCGACCCGCGACTACCTCAACGGGCTCAACCTGTACCGCGCCAACATGCCCGGGCCGTTCCTGGCGCCCGGGAAGGAGCTGCCGCAGACCAAGGTCCCCGTGCAGGTGTTGGTGGCGCGCAAGGACTATTTCGTGTCCCCGCCCCTACAGCGGTTCACCGGCTCGATACCGGCCCGCGGCAGGGTGATCCCGATCGAGGGCGGGCATTGGGTGGTGTCCTCCCATCCCGACGTCATCGCCCGGCTCACGGCCGAATGGGTCAACCAGGTCATCGACATCCGACAGGCATAGGAAATTCGCAGTGGCACATGCGATTTGGAGTAGCAGACCCGCCGACCTGTACGGTCGCCGCAAGCGCGACCGTCTCTACACGGCGTTGTGGGGAGTCGGCACCCTCTTCGGCGGGTTGGCATCGGCGTCGCGGTGGGACCCGTCTCGGGTCGTGCCGGTGCCGCGTACCAACACCGCGGTGGTCACCAAGCGCGAACTTCTCACGCCCGACGTGGTCGCGTTGACACTCGCCGATGCTCAAGGTGGACTGCTGCCGTCCTGGACTCCCGGCGCCCACATCGATATCCGGCTGGCTTCGGGCCGCCGCCGCCAGTACTCACTGTGCGGTCCGCCCGGCCGGCGCACCGACTACCGCATCGCGGTGCGCCGGATCGCCGACGGCGGCGGTGGCTCGATCGAGATGCACGACGCCTTCGACGTGGGCGACACGGTCGAGTTCGAGGGCCCCCGCAACGCGTTCTATCTCGTCACCGACGAGCGCGAGGTGTTGTTCGTGATCGGCGGCATCGGGGTGACACCCATCCTGCCCATGGTCCGGCTCGCCCAGCAGCACGGAATCGACTGGCGCGCGGTGTATGCCGGGCGCAGCCGGGAGTACATGCCGCTACTCGACGAGCTCGTGGCGATCGCGCCCGACCGGGTAACCGTGTGGGCCGACGACGAGCGCGGCCGCATCGCCACCGCCGGCGAACTGCTGGCCGACGCCGGGCCCACGACGGCCGTCTACGTGTGCGGCCCGACCGCGATGCTCGAAGCGGTGCGTACGGAGCGCGACCGGCACGCGAACGCGCCACTGCACTACGAACGCTTCGGCCCGCCGCCCGTCGTCAACGGTGTCCCGTTCGAGTTGGAACTCGCCCGCTCGGGGCGCGTGCTCGGCGTCCCGGGGAACCGGTCGGCGCTGGACGTGATGCTCGACGGCGACCCGAGCACCGCCTACTCGTGCCAGCAAGGCTTCTGCGGCACCTGCAAGGTGAAAGTGCTTGCGGGGCAGGTTGATCACCGCGGCCGCACCGTGGAGGGCGACGGCGAGATGCTGGTGTGCGTGTCCCGGGCCAAGGGCGATCGACTCGTGATCGACGCCTGACCCGGTCGGACGCACGCCTGCCGGGTTATCTCGTCCCTTGCGCATGCTCCGGTGACGTACTCTCGCATTCGGAGAGGGCAGATCGCAGATTTGAGAATGCCGCTCTTCAGCGAAACTGCAGCGGTTAGGTGAGCCTTAGTTATCATCGGCAGTCGGGCCGTGACGCAGTCGTGTGAAGGAATGGGGCAAGCGTGACCGATACCACCACACCAGTGGCGGAAGAATTCGACGGTCCGCCGTCGGTGTCGCTGCGGGCCCGCGGCCGCTGGCTGCGGTGGGGGCTGCTGGCGATCTGGGGCCCCGGTCTGGTGGTGATGTTGGCGGACACCGATGCGGGGTCGTTGATCACCGCGTCGCAGTCCGGCGCCCAGTGGGGCTACCGGATGGTGCTGCCGCAGCTCATGTTGATGCCGATCCTCTATGTCGTGCAGGAGATGACGGTGCGGCTGGGCATCGTCACCAAGCGCGGTCATGGCGCGCTGATTCGGGAGCGCTTCGGCCGCGGCTGGGCGTGGCTGTCGGCCTTCACGCTGTTCGCCTCGGCGATCGGGGCGTTGCTGACGGAGTTCGCCGGCGTCGCCGGGGTGGGGGAACTATTCGGTGTATCGCGGTGGGTCAGCATCCCGGTCGCGACCGCCGCGCTGCTGGCGTTGGCGTTCACCGGCAGCTACCGGCGCGTCGAGCGCATCGGTCTGATCGTCGGCGCGGCCGAGCTGGCGTTCCTGGTCGCCATGGTGTTGGCGCGGCCACGGCTCGACGCGCTGCTGGACGGCTTGTCCTCGATGCCGCTGGGCAACTCGTCGTATCTGCTGTTGGTCGCGGCCAACGTCGGCGCCGTCATCATGCCGTGGATGGTCTTCTACCAGCAGGGCGCCGTGGTGGATAAGCGGTTGTCGGAGGCCACCATTCGGCAGGCCCGCTACGACACGGCCACCGGCGCGGTGCTGACCCAGCTGATCATGATCGCGGTGGTCGTCACGATGGCCTCGACGGTGGGGGAGCACGACGGCGGGGTCTCCCTGAACACCGTCGGCGAGATCGCCAATTCGCTCACCCCCTACCTGGGCCGCACCGGCGGGACGGTCCTCTTCGGGTTGGGAATGCTCGGCGCGGCGTTGGTCGCCGCGATCGTTGCCTCCCTCGCCGGGGCATGGGGGCTCGCGGAGGTCTTCGGGTGGCGGCACACGCTCAACGAGCGGCCCAACCGTGAGACCGCCAAGTTCTACATCACCTACGGACTCGCCCACGTCGTCGGCGCCGTTCTCGTCCTGGCGAGCGTCGACCTGGTGAACCTCGCCGTGGACGTCGAAGTGATGAACGCCCTGCTGCTGCCGATCGTGCTGGGATTGCTGCTGGCGCTGGAGGCAAAGGCGTTGCCCGAGCAGTGGCGCATGCGCGGGCCGCACAAATACATCACCTGGGTTCTGTGCCTCGTTGTCATGGGCTTCGGGCTCTACATGGTTCCGCAGGCGCTGGGCTTGACTTAAGACGTCCTATTCGTCGTGGTGCGCCGGGTAGGCGTGCACGAGTGCGCTGTTGAGCTTCGGCACCGCGTGAGTCAGCTCGTGTTCGGCGTCATGAGCGATGCGGTGGGCGTCCTCGAGGCTGGTGTTGGGATCGATGTCGAGTTCCGCGTCGGCGTGCAGCTGGTGACCTATCCAGCGCATCCGGATGCTGCGCACGCTGCGGACGCCCGGCCGGGCGGCCAGGCACGCCTCGGCGGTGTCGACGAGGCTCGGGTCCACCGCATCCATGAGCCGGCGGAAGATGTCGCGCACGGCGCGGTACAGCACGGCCACGATCGCCACCGTGATGATCATGCCGACGACCGGGTCCGCAATCGGGTAGCCCAGAGCAACACCGATCGCTCCGAAAAGCACTGCCAGCGAGGTGAATCCGTCGGTCCGCGCGTGTAGGCCGTCGGCGACGAGGGCGGCCGAGCCGATCCGGCGGCCGACCCGGATCCGATAGCTCGCGACACCCTCGTTACCGAGGAAGCCCACGATGCCGGCCACCGCGACCCAGGCGACGTGCTCGACGGCGACGGGGTGGATGAGCCGCAGGATGGCCTCGTAGCCGGCGATGATCGCCGACAGGGCGATCATGCCGATGACGAACAAGCCCGCGATGTCTTCGGCGCGCCCGTAGCCGTAGGTGTATCGGCGGGTTGCCGCGCGACGGCCCAACGAGAACGCGATCCAGAGCGGGACCGCGGTCAGTGCGTCCGAGAAATTGTGAATGGTGTCGGCGGCCAGGGCGATCGACCCCGACACGACGGCGATGACCACCTGCATGGCGGCGGTCGCGGCCAGGCCGATGAGGCTGACCTTGACCGCCCGGATGCCGACGGCACTGGATTCCAGGGCGCTGTCGACGCTGTCGGCGGCATCGTGGCTATGCGGGATGAAAAGCTGGGCCATGATGCCGCGGAGTCCATGGGCATGTTGATGCCCATGGTGGTGGTGGCCGCTCCCCGCGGTCATCGCCACGCTGCCCGCTTACCTGCATGCATACGCAGATAATAAGGCACCCACCCTGCGCACGCGAGCGCTCGCCCGCGGCGGCATGAGACCACCCGATTAAGGGCTTCCGCGCAATCGGCGAACCTTGCCGCCCGGTCATGGCAAGGACGATGATCGTGACTGACGGCTAAGGAGTCGATCATGTTGCTCAACAGATTTGCCGCCTGGACCGGGTGGCTGTCCACGCTGCTCGCGTTCGCGGCGCTCCCGATGGCGCTCTTCGCGGCCGGCACCGGCCACCTGGGTTGGGCGATGGTGGCGGCCGCCGCGCTGCTGTCCTGCGTAGGCCTCGGGGCCGGCGTGGTCGCGGCGGTCGTGCACTACGACCACCGACATCACCGAAGCACTCCCCACCTTTTCTAGCGGCTTCGACGCGTCATCGCCCGAATGGGTTCGGGCGCAACCCATCTCTGTCCGCATTCGCGGCCTTGACGGCGCGCCCCGCGCCTAACAATTGATATGAGGAATACAACCGGTGTCGCCACCGGGACCGTTGAAGTCCCTGGTGGGCTGACTGGTTTCGGGCGCTCCCGGATGGTCTGTGGCCGGCGGTGCCGGCGCGGCGGTGGATGTCGGGGTTGCAATCGGTGTGGTTATGTTGCTGAGCAATTGGCTGCCGCCAAAGTCTGGCGCCAAACCCAGCATTGTTGCACCGCTGAACAGCGCGATCGCCGTCATCGCTCGAGATTTCATGAGAACCTCCATTCTCGATTGTGCATAAGCCTAAATGTCGCGCTCATATACCCCCTAGGGGTAGGGACTTAGGTCCTTTGCTTTGCGGGAAGGCATACAGAAGCGGCTATTTGATCCAATGAGGCCGCGGTGACGTCGGTCCATCAAGGCTTGGCCGGCGGCGAATCGCCGTGATGGGCTTGCAGTCGAGAGAGGCCGTCGTGGAGTCCCCGGGCGATTTGGCCGGGGACATCGGAACCGAGATCCGGTGACGACTCGCAATGGCAAGTCAGATCACTGAACGGGTTCGGGTCGGCGCTGGCCGGTGGCGCTACTCCCGCATCGGCGCCGGCGACGATTGCGATACTGACGACGGTTCTCGTAATCACTTGATAAATAGCCACTTACAGCCTGCTGCCAGCGGTGCAATCGACGCCGCCGCCATGCGTGGAGTCGGTGGGCTCGCAGCAGCAAGACCCCGCTGCTTCCATTCGGCAACCATACCCCCGTAGGGTAAATACATCAACGCAAGCGTCGCCGAAGGTGTCTAGTCGTCACAGGTGCAACGGGAGTCGGCACAGCTGAGGCATCGGGAAGCAGATCAGTGGCTTCGGAAGCCGTTGGAGGGCGTCTCTCGGTTTGCGACTCCCCCGAGCGTCCGCAAAGCGTCCGCGGCGAGCAGCGCCTGCCGTGAACCGCGAAGCTCCGCGGCGAGGTCGTGTTCGAGCGCCGGGACCTCCAATCCCCGGCGGCGCAACCGTCGATCCAGCGCCGCGATGAACAAGCCCTCGCCCTTGCGGCGGCACCCGAGAACGGCCCGCTCGTTCATCACATCGCGCGTCAGGGCGGCGGCCGGACATGACGCGACCACCTCCAGCGAGGCCCGCATGTCGAGCGTCGTGGTCACCCCGCACGACGGCGAGGCGCCGATCCCGACGATGCCGGCCACCGTGATCCCGGACCGCTGGTAGTCGACAACGTCGCGGGCGACCTGCCGCGCCAAGCGCCGATAGACGAGGCGGGTCCAAAGCACGAACGCGCGCAGCAGTGGGCCGCGCAGCGGATACAGCAATCCGCCCTTGGAGTGGTACAGGCGCAGGCTGTGGGGCTTGAGCACCCCGCCCCAGGCCAGCCGCTCCGGGCACGGCAGCTGGTGAATCCCGTAACCGGCGCTGATCAGCTCCTCGACCGCCTCCGGCACCGCACCGGATCGGGTGGCGCCGCCGGCGTAACGCGTGTTTTCGTTCAGCAGGCAGTGCGAGACGAGCACAACCCGCCGGCCGCGCTCATCGCGCAGTCGGTCGAGCAGCTGCGCTGGGGACGGCGCCGCTCTACCGCGCATGATCGACACGGTATCTCGGCTCGGGTGACGCGGGAGTCGCTTTCGGTGTCGGCTCGCATCCGAAGATCACCATTACCAGATCACGGGACTTCCGCCTCTAGGTCCGGCCTGCCGCACACAATTACTGTCGCTCCTACGGCAAGACGATTGGCACATCAAACTGTGGGGTTGATCATGTCTCAAGCCAAGTGGTCGTTGGTTGTGGTCTGCACGGCCGCACTGTTGGTGGCGGCATGCTCGAGTCACCGGGCGCCGCCGGCATCGTCATCCACCTCCCCCCTGGCCGATTCCACCCGATCAAATGCGTTGTCAGCCATGCACGGCGAGGCGCTCGCCCATGCGAAGTATCTGGCTTACGCCACCCAGGCGCAGCAGGCCGGGCGGACCCAGGCTGCGCAGGACTTCACCAACGCCGCCCAGACCGAGCACATGGATCACTTTGCGCGCCAGGCCGATCTGGTCGGGCTGGGCAGCGACATCGCGGCCAACCTGCGCGACGCGATCAACGGCGAGACCAACGAGGCCAACACCATGTACCCGGGTTTCGCCAAGCAGGCCACCGCCGACAACGACCCGGCCGCGGCATCAGCCTTCAACGAGATCGGCACCGACGAGGCAACCCACCTCAAGCACTTCCAGGCGGCACTAGAGGTGGTCAGCAACCCTGCCAGCGGCGCGTCGGTACCGGCGGGCGCAACGCCGGCGCCGGTGGCCATC
Organism: Mycobacterium sp. 852002-30065_SCH5024008; assembly: GCF_001665645.1. Taxonomy (NCBI): domain Bacteria; kingdom Bacillati; phylum Actinomycetota; class Actinomycetes; order Mycobacteriales; family Mycobacteriaceae; genus Mycobacterium; species Mycobacterium sp. 852002-30065_SCH5024008. The sequence goes on from NZ_LZSZ01000184.1 coordinate 119,275, forward strand.
ACGGCCGGGAGCCCGCGGTCGTCCGGGGCCACGCTGGCGAACCTGCGCACGGCGATGCAGGGCGAGGCCTTCGCCTACGCCAAATACCTGCGCTACGCCGATCAGGCAAGACGCGACGGTAACTCGGCTGTGGCGCAGCTCTTCACCAACACCGCCAACTTCGAGTTGAACGAGCATTTCGCCACGCTGGCCACGCTGGCCGGGTTGGTGGCCACCGACACCAACGCGAACCTGCAAGACGCGATCAACGGTGAGCAGCACGAGGCCGATGTCATGTATCCGGACTACGCTCGCCAGGCCGATCAGGCCGGAAACCCTCAGGCCGCCAATCTGTTCCGGGAGATCGCAGGCGACGAGAAGATGCACCAGCAGATATTTCGGACAGCGCTCACCGCGTCGTGACCATGGCTGAGGCGGGACGCGGCACCGCCCTGCCGGGATTAACTGCCCAGGAGGCCGCGCGCCGGCTCGCAGCCGACGGCACTAACGAGTTGGCAGCCCAAAAGCGCCGGAACTTGCTGCAGGAGGCCTGGGACGTCATCCGCCAACCCATGCTGCTTCTGCTCCTCGGGGCCGGCCTGGTGAATTTCCTTCTGGCGGAGCCGCTGGACGGCATCATGCTGATGGGTTTCGTCGTCGTCGTCATCGCGATTTCGATCTATCAGGAGCACAGAACCGAACGGGCCTTGGCCGCATTGCGTGACCTGTCTTCGCCCAGGGCGCTCGTGGTACGGGACGGGATGCAGATGCGCATCGCCGGCCGCGACGTCGTGCGAGGGGACGTCGTGCTGCTCGCCGAGGGCGACCGGGTTCCCGCAGACGCCGCATTGCTTGACTGCGCGAACTTTTCGGTTGACGAGTCGGCGCTGACGGGCGAATCCGTTCCGGTGCGGAAGGTGTCGATCGAGCCTGCGACCGTGTCGGCGGCCATGGGTCGGCCCGGCGGGGACGCGACCCCATGGGTGTTCTCGGGAACCCTGGTGGTCAAAGGTCACGGCATCGCAGAGGTCAAGCAGATCGGCGCAGGTACCGAGCTGGGGAAGATCGGGACCGCGTTACGCACCATAAAGCCGGAGCGCACCCCACTTCAGCGCGAAATCGACCGTTTGGTCGGGATTTTGGCCGTTCTTGGGGTGGGCGTCGCGGTTGCCGTCGTTATCGTTTACGGGCTGACGCGAGGCAACTGGCTTGCGGGCGTGCTCGCGGGCATCGCGACCGCGATGGCGCTGCTGCCGGAAGAGTTTCCGGTGGTCCTCACGGTTTTCCTGGCGCTGGGCGCCTGGCGAATGTCGCGCAAGCGGGTTCTCACCCGCCGTCCCCCGGTCATCGAGACCCTGGGGTCGGCGACCGTCTTGTGCGTAGACAAGACCGGCACGTTGACGCTCAACCGGATGACCGTGCGCCAGCTCATCGTGGATGGGCAGGCGCACAGCCTCGGTGCCGGCCCGCTACCTGAGGGGTTTCACGCCATCGCGGAGTTTGCGGTACTGGCCTCGCCGGTTGATCCGTTCGATCCCATGGATAAGGCGTTCAAGGAACTTGGCGAGAAGTACCTGTCCGGAACGGAACACGTGCACGCCGAGTGGGAGCTGGTGCGTGAATATCCGCTCTCGGAAAAGTTGCTGGCACTGTCCCACGTGTGGCGCTCACCCGACGGGGGCAAATTCGTGATCGCCGCCAAGGGTGCGCCCGAGGCGATCGCGGACCTGTGCCACTTCACCGCCGACGAGGTCGCCGCACTCACCACGGACGTTGAGCGAGCCACGGCCGGCGGCCAACGGGTCCTGGCGGTGGCCTGCGGGCACTTCGACTCCGACACCGCGTTACCGGCCGAGCAGCACGACTTCCAATTCGAATTCCTCGGGCTGGCCGGTCTTCATGACCCCGTGCGGCCGGGTGTGGCCGAGGCGGTAGCCGAATGCCGGCGTGCGGCTATCCGCACGATCATGATCACCGGCGACTATCCGGGTACCGCATTAGCGATCGCCCGCGACATCGGCTTGGACCATGCTGCTGGCTGCATTACGGGCCGGGAGCTCGACACGATGTCCGATGACGAGTTGGCTCACCGCATCCGGTCAGTCAGCATTTTCGCGCGGATGGTGCCCGAGCAGAAGCTGCAACTTGTCCGCGCTCTGCAAGCCAACGGCGAAGTGGTCGGTATGACGGGCGACGGGGTCAACGACGCTCCGGCATTGCGAGCGGCCGATATCGGCATCGCAATGGGGGCGCACGGCACCGACGTCGCCCGCGAATCCGCAGCGCTCGTCATCACTGACGACGACTTCGCTTCGATCGTTGGCGGAGTGAGTCAGGGCCGCGGTATTTTCGATAATTTGCGAAAAGCGATGTCCTACGTGATCGCTGTGCACTTGCCGATCGTGGGCATGTCGCTCGTCCCGGTTTTCGTTTCTGGCTGGCCGCTGGTGCTGCTGCCCGTCCAGATCGCTTTCCTGGAACTGATCATCGATCCTGCGTGCTCGGTGGTGTTTGAATCTGAGGAGATCGACCCGAAGATCATGGACGCGCCACCCCGTGGCCTGAACGAGCCGATGTTCGGCTCGCGCGTGCTGACTATCGCTGCGCTCCAAGGCCTTTCAGTCCTCGCGGTCACCCTCGGTGTTTACCTGTGGGCGGTGCTCAACGAGCGGCCTGATAATGTCATCCGCTCGGTGACTTTCGTCGCGCTCGTCGTCGGCAATCTCGCATTGATTTTGGTGAATCGATCATGGCGGTTGCCGATCTGGCGGACGTTCCGTGAGCGGCGTAATCGCGCCCTGAAGTGGATACTAGGTGCGACGGCCTCGCTTCTCATCGTGGTGCTGACACTGCCCGGACCGCGGCGCGCCTTCAACTTCGGTCCGATTACACCGTGGGACTGGCTGATTGCCGTCGCGGCCGGTTTCATCGGTGTTGCGTGGTTCGAGATCTATAAAGCGGTCGTAGCGCGGCGCTGACAAACCGGAGAATGCTTCCCGCTCAGTAGGGGCCAAGGTCACCGAAGAGCAGTCCTGTTGGTTCTGGCGAAGTGGCGCGCCGCGGGGCAGATTGGAAACACGGTGTACCGACTCAGAGTGGAATCGACGTGTCAGTGCTTGAGGAAGTGTTCTTCGAGTCCGGCGGGGTGCGGTGCGCGGCCGATCTCTACCGGCCCGCGAAAGTGAGCGACAGGCTCGCATGTGTGGTGATGGGACACGGCGGCAGCGCCACCAAGCGCCTGGGTCTGCCCGCGTACGCGGAGAAGTTCACCGCGGCGGGCCTGGCGGTGCTGGCGTTCGACTACCGGCATTTCGGAGCCAGCGGCGGCGACCCTCGGCAAGTCATCAACGTCGCCGAACAACAGGATGACTACCGGGCGGCGGTGCGATACGCACGCGGCCGTGACGACATCGATCCGCGTCGAATTGCCTTGTGGGGGACGTCCCTCAGCGGTGGTCACGTGCTGGCGGTCGCCGCCACGGATCCCGAAATAGCCGCCGTGGTGACGCAGGTCCCGCTGATTGACGGCTGGCACCGGGGCCGCGGGCTGCGGGAGCGTCTCAGTTGGGACGTGACGTGGCGGACGCTGCAATTCACCGTCGCAGCGGTGCGCGATGTGGTTGGCGCGAAGTGGGGTCGGGAGCCGTATCTGGTTCCGGTGGTTGCCGATCCCGGCCACGCCGCGGTGTTCACGGAGCCCGAGGCAAAGGCCGCATTCGAGGTGCTGGGCGGCGAAGCCGTCGGCTGGCGCAATGCGCTGGCCCCCCGCATGCTGTTCGCGCTGCCGCGTTACCGCAAAGGTACCGCGGAGAAACTGCGCATGCCCGTCCTGATGTGCGTGGGGGACCACGACCTGCAAGCGTCGCCCAGGTTCGCGGTACGCATCGCGTCGGCGATGAATAACGTTGAACTGCACCGCTATCCGGTGGGGCACTTCGATGTCTACACGGGCGCGCTCTTCGAGGCGATCAGCTCGGTGGAGGCGGAGTTCCTGCGCCGCCACTTGACACGGGACCCCTGACAAGTTCAGGACCAGGGGCCCGGGAAGTGGCCGTCCTGGTCTTGCACCATCACGATGTCCTTGCAGTCCCCGTTCAAGGCCGCGGCATTCTCGCCGCGGCATACCAGCGTCCAGCCCGAGATTCGAGTGAAGGGCCGAACGGACCAAGTGGTCGCAATCGGATCGGTGGCGGGCAGCGCGAGCACGGCAAACGTATTGCCGGTGTTTGTGATGTAGAGGTGGTCTTCAAAGAACGCCACCTTGGCGATCGACATCTTCTTCGCGTCGTCCCGCGTCTTCAGATAATCCCACTGCTGGCTGCGCAGGTTCCACACCCCGAAGCCGAACGCGGAGTTCTCCGAATCATGGCCATCGACAAACAATTTCCCGTCGGACAGCGTCGCGGATAACCCGCCACCGGGAATGCGGTCTGAGTCACCGACCTTGATGACGGCTTTGGCGTTGAGGTCATAGAACATGGTCGACAGCACCGGGGGATTGTAAGAATCCCAGTGCGTGATCTGGACCAGTTTGTTTGGGCCATCCGTCAATTCGGCATCCACACTGCGGATGTCGTTGTCCTGATAAATCGCCTCCCCGCTGGGCCGGCGCAGCTCGGCACCCGACGTCTTGGCGGGGTCGGTGTTGCGTTGAAACGCGAGGACGTCCAGCCAGGCACGCCCGGATTGTGGGTCGCTCCACGGCATCGACAGGTCGGCGCCGGAGAGGAGCACGGTCCGGGGCGGTGACGTGGCGCCGTGCCCGTCGGTGAAGGCGTTGGTCCACGCCACACCCGTCGCGGTCGAGGCGAGCCCCCAATCCTTCGCCGCGGTGAACTTGAGGTCAGGGGTCGGCGGCTGCAGTTCTTTTGTCGCCAACGGTTGAGCCGCCTTGAAGTCGTAGGCGTACGCGGTCGCCTTGGTGACTGCGGGTTGTTGCGCCTGGGCGGGTTTGACGGTCGTGACGATGTAGACGACCCTCATGTCGTCCGCCGTGCCCGTCAGGGCGCAGATGGCACCGGTGACGTTCTCGCCGGGGGCGACCGCCGGAACGGCCGGCGCGATGTATTGGCCGGTTTTCGGATCGAAGATTTTCGGCCGGATGTCCTCGAGCGCGGATTTGCTCGTCGAAAGTTTGTCAGGGCAACCGAAGTACGCCGTTCCGCCGTAGCTTTTCCAATCCTTCTCCAGCGGACCAGTTATCGCGGCTGGCGACGGAGCCGCGCTGGTGGCGGTTTTCGACGAAGAAGTCGAGGTGGTCGGGGTCGCCGCGGGCGGGGACGCGGTTTCCGAACAGGACACGACGGCCAGGCAGGTGACCGACGCGACGAGGGCAAGCCCGCATTTGGGCACAGTTTGCCCCGTGAAAGCCCGCATCGGAAAACCCCCGTTAAGTTCGTGTAACCAACGAGCGTAAGGCGGGCCGGGACTAACCGCGACTTGTGTCAGGCGGTCTTCGTCACACCCGGCCCGCCGACCGGCTACCGGTCGAACTCGATGGGCAGGCTCTTCGGCCCGCTGAGGCTCACCATCGGTTTCCACGGAACCGGTCCCGCGGTGCGCGGGTTGAGCAGGCGGCCCGCGATGACGTTGAGCGCCTCGGCGATCTCGCGGCGGGCCAGGTTGGCGCCCAGGCAGTAGTGCACGCCGCCGCCGAAGGTCAGGATGGGCGGCGCCCCCTCTCGCGTGATGTCGACCCGGTCGGGCTCGTCGTACACCGCCGGGTCGCGGTTGGCCGCGGCCGTGTTCACCAGAACCATCGTGCCGGCGGGAAAGAGGTAGCCGTCCAGCTCGGCGTCCTCGACCACCAGGCGAAGGGTCCCGCACGCGATCGGCGAGTGGCGCATGGTCTCCTCGACCGCGCGCATCGCCAGTTCCGGGCGCTCCTTGAGCAGGCCCCATTGCTCCGGGTGCTCGCAGAGGACGTGCACCGAGGCGGCCACCTGGTTCCGAGTGGTGTCCGTCCCCGCCAGCAGGAGGCCGCCCGCGAGCATCC
>NZ_LZSZ01000185.1:0-510 GCF_001665645.1 Mycobacterium sp. 852002-30065_SCH5024008
GCTCAGCCTGGCCCTGCTGACCATCGCGCTGGCCACCCCGACCCACGACATGCGCATCCCGCGCAACCGGGCCGTCATCGTGCTGGTCATCGACATGTCGCAGTCCATGCGGGCAACCGACGTCCCGCCCGACCGGCTGACCGCCGCCAAGGAGGCCGGCAAGCAATTCGCCGACGAGCTGACGCCGGCCATCAACCTGGGGCTGGTGGAGTTCGCGGCCAACGCCTCGCTGCTGGTCTCCCCGACCACCAACCGCGCGGCCGTGAAGGCGGCGATCGACAACTTGAAACCGGCCCCCAAGACCGCGACGGGTGAAGGCCTCTTCACCGCGCTGCAGGCCATCGCGACGGTCGGCTCGGTGATGGGGGGCGGCGACGGCCCGCCGCCGGCGCGCATCGTGCTGGAGTCCGACGGCGCCGAGAACGTGCCGCTGGATCCCAACGCCCCGCAGGGGGCGTTCACCGCCGCCCGGGCCGCCAAGGCCGAGGGTGTGCAGATCTCGACGATCTC
>NZ_LZSZ01000186.1:0-1719 GCF_001665645.1 Mycobacterium sp. 852002-30065_SCH5024008
CCCGGTGCGATACATCCGCGCCGCCGGCGCCCCGGCGAAGGGACATGCCACAAACCGCGATGCGGTCAACCCAGCCCGGCCCCAATAGCCGATCCCGACCCCGGCGCCGGCCACATACAACTCCCCGACCACTCCCGGCGGCACCGCACGCAACCACCCGTCCAGGACGAAGAAGCCCAGATGCGCCAACGGCATCCCGATCGGGCTGGCCGCCCCGGTGAGATCACCGGGCACGATCTCGCGTATCGAGGCATGCACCGTGGTCTCGGTGATGCCATACATGTTGATCAACCGTGGTGATCGCGGGTGGTTGTGCTGCCACGTCGAAAGACGTGCGGGCTCAAGGGCTTCACCGCCGAACACCACCGTCTGAAGCGCCAGCTGGTCTGCCCGCTCGGGCTGGAGCGCATCAACGGTTTGCAGCGCATAAAACGCCGACGGAGTCCGGCTCAACACGCTGACCTGCTCACGCACCAGCACAGCGTGGAACTCCTCTGGCGAGCGCGCCACCGCCTCCGATACGACCACCAACCGCCCACCACCGAGCAGCGCACCGAAGATCTCCCACACGGAGAAGTCAAAAGCCAGGGAATGACACTGCGTCCACACCCCCGCTGGATCCAACCTCCCTTCCAGCGACGCCAGCAACTGGATGACGTTGTGATGGCTTATGGCAACGCCTTTGGGCACCCCGGTGGTGCCCGAGGTATAAATCAGATACGCAATATCCTCAGCAGCCGGGGCCGGTAAGGCCGTGGCCGGCTGGGTCTCGATCGCGGGATCATCGACAGTGATAACCACTAGGTCATACCCGTGCAACCGATCGGCCAGCCCGGTAGTGGTAATCGCGGCGATCGGCGCGGCATCAGCCACCATGAACCCGATCCGCGCCGCCGGCAACGCCGGGTCGATCGGCACATAAGCCGCCCCCGACTTCAAAACCGCCAGGATCGCCACGACCGCCTCCACGGACCGCGAAAACAGCAGCGCCACGAACGAACCCGAGCTCACCCCGTAAGCCGTCAACAGGTGCGCCAACCGGTTGGCCGCCTCATCCAGCTCGCGGTAAGTCACCGAGTGGCCCTCATAGCTGATCGCCACCGCCTCAGGCGTGCGCACCACCTGCTCGGCGAACAACACCGGAATCGACACCGACGCAGATGCCGGCTGAGTCAACACCGCCCGGTTACCGATCATATCCAGGCGGGCATGCTCAGCCTCATCGAGCAGCTCCATCGACGAGAGCCGCCGAGTCGGATCGGCCGTCATCCCCGCCAGGACGCGCTGGAATCGGGTGATCAGCGCTTGGATGCTTTGCGGGTCAAACACATCGGTGCGAAACTCCACCGCCCCGCCAATCCCGGCGGGCTCACCGGCCTCGGTCCACCGCTCGGCCAGGAAAAACGTCAGATCCCAACGGGCACTGTGGGTTTGCACCGGCAAGGGGTTGACCTGCACATCCCCCAAGGCCACCCCCACCGCGGGATCACTGGCAGACCAGGCGAAGTTTTGCCAGGCCAACGCCACCTGAAACAAGGGGTGATGGGTCAGGCTGCGGGTGGGGTTGAGCCGTTCCACCAGCACCTCGAAGGGCACGTCTTGGTGCTCAAAGGCGGCCAGGCTGCGGGCACGCACCTGCCCTAGGAGTTCGGCCACGCTGGGGTCGCCGGCCAGATCGACGCGTAACACCAGGGTGTTGACGAAGAACCCGACCAGCTC
>NZ_LZSZ01000187.1:0-1431 GCF_001665645.1 Mycobacterium sp. 852002-30065_SCH5024008
GGCTAACGGCACCCCGATGGGGCTCGCTGCGCCGGCGACATCACCGGCCATGATCTCGCGTACCGAGGCATGCACGGTTGTCTCGGTGATGCCGTACATGTTGATCAGCCGCGGCGACTGCCGATGGCGGTCCACCCACCCCGCTAGACGCGCGGGCTCAAGGGCTTCCCCACCAAACACCACTGTCTTCAGCGCCAGCCGGCGGCCTAACTCCGGGGCTAATCCATCAACGGTTTGCAGCGCATAAAACGCCGACGGGGTTTGGCTTAACACGCTGACCTGTTCGCTGATCAGCAAGGCGTGGAAGTCTTCCGGAGAGGCGGTCACCGCCTCGGGCACCACCACTAACCGGCCCCCACCGAGCAGGGCACCGAAGATCTCCCACACCGAAACGTCAAAGGCATACGAGTGCCACTGTGACCACACCCCCGCCCGCTCCAGGTAGGCATCTGCCGACGCCAGCAGCTGGGTGACGTTATGGTGGGTCACGGCAACGCCTTTGGGCACCCCGGTGGTGCCCGAGGTGTAAATCAGATACGCAATACCGTCGGCGGCCGGGGCCGGCAGTGGGGTGCTGGGTTGGGTGTGGATGGCGGGGTCATCAATATCAATGACCGGCACGTGATGACCGGCGAGCCGCGAGCGCAGACCCGCCGTGGTGAGTGCGGCGACAGGCGTGGCATCGGTGAGCATGAACCCGATTCGCGCCGCGGGCAGGCCCGGATCGATCGGCACGTAGGCCGCCCCGGTCTTGAGGACCGCCAGGATCGCGATGATGGCTTGCGCGCCACGCTCCACCAGCAGCGCCACGCACTCACCCGGGCCCACCCCACGGGCAACCAGTAAGTGCGCCAACCGATTCGCGGACTCGTCCACCTCGCGATAGGTCCACGAGCGGTCCCCGAAAGTCAGCGCCACCGCGTCGGGCGTGCGGCCGACTTGGGCGGCAAACAACGCTGGGATCGACACCCCCGACACCGCTGGGCGGTCCAACACCGCCCGGTTACCCCAGTTATCCAGGCGGACACGTTCGGACTCGTCGAGCACCCCGATCGAAGACACCGGCCGCGAGGGATCTGCCGTCATGTCGGCCAGCACCCGCTCGAATCGTGTAATTAACGTTTCGATGCTGGCGGGGTCGAAAATATCGGTGCGAAACTCCACTACCCCACCGATGCCGGCCGGCTGGCCCGCTTCGGTGAAGTTCTCGGACAGGGTGAAGGTCAAATCCATGCGGGCCGTGCAAGTTTGCACTGGCAAGGGGCTAACCCGCACCTGCTCACCTAGCGCCAGCCCGCCGGCTAGGTCCAGCTCGGCGAGGTTGTGGTTTTGCCAGGCCAGCATGACCTGCACTAGGGGGTGATGGGCCAGGGAGCGGGTGGGGTGCAGCCGTTCCACGAGCAGCTCGAAGGGCACGTCTTGGTGCTCAAA
>NZ_LZSZ01000188.1:0-20117 GCF_001665645.1 Mycobacterium sp. 852002-30065_SCH5024008
AAGTTCGCCGTCGACGCCATGGTGGCCACCTTCGGCCAGGAACTGCGCGACTGAACCGCCCAGCGACGATCCAGACGGCGTAGCCCTGTGAGGAGAAGCCGGGCAATACGAACTTGGGTGGGCGCGGCCGCCTGCCGTAGACTCGTGCCGCCCGTCAGGGCACGCCACCTTAGCTCAGTCGGTAGAGCGGCTCACTCGTAATGAGCAGGTCAGGAGTTCGATTCTCCTAGGTGGCTCGTTCCGGTAGCAGCGCCTCGATCATGCGCTCGACCCGCTCGCGCACCGCATCGCGCGGCGCCCTGATCGCCGACACGTCATCGAAGTGACAAAGCCCGAGCAGTAGCAGGAACACGACCTTCGTCGTGGCGTTCGGGTTCGGATCGGTCGCCGTGAGCGTTCCGACGAACCGGTCGGCGTAGTCCCGGTGCCACTGCGCGATCAAGGACGCCAACCGCTCGTCGCGCCGGCTGGCGAGGTGCAGCTCGGCGATCAGCCGCCGGTTCTGTGTCATCTCCGGCCGCAGGTAAGCCATCGCGATGGCCTGCAGGGTCCCTGCGCCGCGACCGGCCCGCAGCGCGGCGGCGGTGATCTGGTCGAGGGCGCGCACCGCGGCCGCGTACAGCAACTCCTCGCGGCTGTGAAAGTGGTTGTAGACGGCTGTCGGCGACACGCCCGCCCGCTCCGCGATCCGCGGCAGCGTGCTGCCTTCGAACCCCCTCTCGACGCAGACCGCCGCCGCGGCATCGAGGAGTCGCCGGGCGGTGAGCTGTCCGTCCGAGTTGGGCGGGCGGCCCCGCGGGCGACGCGGCGGCGCCTTCTGCTTGTTCGGCATGCGGCCATTCTTGCCGGAACAAGACAGCATGTCTTGATAAATGAGGCATCATTCATATACTCGAGTAGTGGCGATGAGCTCCCAGCTGATGGACGGGATCAAGCGGCACGCGAAAGCCGAGGCGGAGCGACGGGCATACCCGCCGGACTTCCCGGTGCTCCCGCCCGTGCCCGCAGGACGCTATTTCGAAGCCGAGTTCGCCAAACTTGAAGCTGCCGCGGTCTTTTCGCGCTCGTGGTTGTTCGTCGCGCACGCCGATCAGCTGCGCGACCCCGGGGACTACCTCCTGCTCGAACAACTCGACAAGCCGGTCATGCTGATCCGCGGCAAGGACAACCTCGTTCGCGCCTTCTACAACACCTGCCGGCATCGCGGGGCCGCGCTGCTCGAAGAGCCGCAGGGGAACGTCGGCCGCCGGCTCACGTGTCCGTTCCACGCCTGGACGTACTCGCTCGACGGGAAACTTGTCGGCTACCCCGAGCCGTCCAACTTCGCCGCCCTGGACCGCGAGTGCCATGGCCTGGCGGAGGTCCGCTGCGAGTCGTGGGGTCCGCTGGTATTCGTCAACCTCGACTCCGGCGCGCAGGCGTTACCCGAGTTTCTCGGCCCCGTCGGTGAGGACCTGAGCGACTTCGCCGACCTCGACGGGCGCCTGCACCTGGTGAATCGCACGGTGCGCGACGTCCCGGTCAACTGGAAGCTGCCGGTCGACGCCAATCTCGAGACCTACCACGTCAATTACGTGCACCGCACGTCCGCCGCCCGGGCACTGCAACAGGCGGCGACCGGCATACAGCTGTTGCGCAACGGCCATTCCCGGATGCTCGTCTCCTATCGCGACGGCATCGACGGCGAGTCACTGTCACCGTTCCCGTGCCTATTTCCCGGCCTCGGTGATCTGCCGTTCCGGGGCACGTTCTCCTACCACGTCTTCCCGAACCTGAGCATCGTGTTCAACGGGACGGGGTTCGTCTTTCTGATCACCAACTGGCCGACGGGCCCGTCCACATCGACGTATTGCGTGCACTGGTGTTCGTCGCTTGACGCCGACGCCAACCGGGAGACCCACGACGCCGTCATCACGGTGCTGTCCCAGGTGCTGTTCGAAGACCTCGACGTCCTGCCCGGCGCGCAGCGCTCGCTCGACGCGGGGGCCATCGAGTCGCTGCGGCTCGGCTACCACGAGCGACGAATCTACTACCTGCACGAGGCCATCGACCGGGCCATCGGCGTCGAGCACGTCCCCGAATCCCTGTGTGTGCCACCGCTTCTCGGCCCGTTCACTCAGGATTGACATGCATCCCTTCGTCGCGCTGATGCGCAGGTACTGCATCGATTACACGAACTCGCACGATCAATCGGTCTGCCCCGAGATCATGGAGCCCGACTACGTCGTACACATCAACGGCATGGCTCTCGTCCGTTCGACCACCTATGCCGACGCTGTTCACCAAATCTTCGGCGCCGCACCGGGTCTGGGCCTCGTCGTGCACGAGTTCGTGCTCAACGGCGATCGCCTGTGTATGCACTTCAGCGAGCACGCCGCCATGCCGGCGGGCCAGTCGCGGGCACTCACGTGTTGGCGCGGCGTCGGCCTCTACAAGTGGAACGGCAGCCGGCTAACGGAGAACTACGTCGAACAGGACTATTTCGCGATGCGGGCGCAGATCGCCAGCGGCCAACCGCACCCGCTGATCCCGCCGCACATCGATCCGTGGACGTCGACCGAGGCGGTGCCGGCCGACCCCGAGGCCGAAGCGACCGTGCGCGCGTGGCTGGAAATGGGAGACCTCGCCGACGCCCCCCGTCACGAGATCGATGACGAGCGCACGGGTGCCGCCTACCAACCGGTGCTCGATCCTCACCAGGTCGTGGTCAACGATCTGTTCTCCGCAGGCGGCGATGTTCCGTTCCACGTCACGATCCAGGGCCCCTACCTAGGCGGACTGGGCGCAGGACAGCTCGTCGGAGAACCGGCCTCGCTGCACGTCTCCGGGATCGCCAAAGTCGCCGACGGCGCCGTCGCATCCGTCAAAGCGGTTACCGGGCGCGCACAGACCCAGGCCGAGCTGAACCGGAACGCACCCTAGGCCGGCGCCAGGAACCCGACCGGACCCGACGCGAGGCATAACGCCAGCGCGGTGGTGTTGGCGCGCACGGTGATCGCGTCGCCGGCGCCGGGCAGCCGGGCGAAGACGCGGTTGAGCCCCGGATGCACGGGGACCTTGACGTCGGGTCCCTGCGTCAGCGCCAGCGTCATCGTTCCCTCGCTGTTGGCCAGGTAATTGAGCTCGATGCTCCAGTCGGCGGGCAGCAGCGGGCCGTCCAGGACCAGGCGCGCCGGCTTGTCCGGCTGCGCGAAGTAGCCGCACTGCGGCATGGGGCCGGGCACGATGGTCCGCACCCAGGTCACCCGCGCCTTGACCAGTCGGCCCGAGCTGTCCAGCATTCGCAACTGGGTTGTGGCGGAGGCGAATTCGGGCCGGTCGTGCAACAGGGCGAACAGGTGGCTGGCCAGGTTCTCCGGCGCCGCCACCCGTTGCAGCACCAGCGGATCGACCTCCTGGTCCAGCAGCGGCGCCGTGGAGGCCGCGTGCGCCGCGGCCAGATCGGCCCGGGCGTTCTGTAAATAGCGCTGGGCCGGGTTGTCCCGCCAGCTGGTCAAAAAGGTCGCTGTCGAATACAGGCTGCTGGCCACGAACAACGCCGTCACACCCAGCGTCACCGCCGTGCGTCTGGGCGAGGCGTCCAGCCAGCGCGGCGCGGCGGGCCGGTTCGGCGCGCAGAACGCGACGGCGGCCAGCAGCGCCAACACGAAGACGAGATCCGGGAAATAGCGCAGGGTTTGGGCGAGTTCCAGCGCGGTCAGCTTCGACGAGCGCATCAGATAGATCGGCACCTGGCAGGCGACGGCGTAGCCGGCCGCGGTCAGCCACGCCGGTCCAATGCGCTGCTTGCGTACAAGTGAGACCGCCACCGTGCCGCCCAGCACCAGCCAGCCGAGCGCCATCACGAGTGGCGGCGGTGTGGCCCACGGCGACGCCGGCGCCCACCTGTCCCAGTGCCATGGGCCGCCGGCCAGCCCGGGGACGATGCCGTGCGTGATCGATCGCGCCAGCAGGTCCGCCGTCATCGCCAGGTCCGAGCTCCACCGCCCCTGGTTGACCACGGCCAGGTAGAGCGCGATCCAGCCCGCGGTGAGCGCCAGCGTCGCGACCCATAGCCGGAGCCCGGCGCGCCACACCGTGAGCAGCGCCGCCCGATCCCCGTCGACGTGGCGCAGCAGCGCTACCACCGCGAATGCGACGAACGGGATGACCGCCGCCTTCTCGAAGAACAGCAGCCCACCGAAGTAGGCCAGCGTCCCGGTTATCGCGTAGCGCTGGTTGCCCGTCCGCACCAGCAGGATGGCGTCGGCGCACACCCATGCCAGCGCCGCCAGCATCGGCAGTGAGTTCAGCGCCGCCGCCCACCACGCGAACCCCGGCACCGCCAGCGGGGTGAACAGCGCGAAGGTCAGCGGGACCAGCAGCACCGGCCGCCGGCCGAGGATGACGTACAGGGCGCGCAGCAGCGCCAGCGAGGCCAGCAGCTGCAGCACCATCAGGCTGATCGCCGGCCCGGTCCAGTTCAGCGGAGCCAGCCGGACGATGGCGCCGCCGAGCAGGAAAGCACCCGGCATGACGTGGCCGTCGTGGTCATCGAACAGGTACGCCGGCGACAGCAGGTTGTGGGTGCCGGCCTTCCCGATGAGGATCAGGTCGTCCCAGTAGAAGTAGCCCCCGAACGCCAGCACCGCGCGAACGCCCAGCGCAGCGACGATTAGCGCGACGGCCAGAGCCAGTATGTATGGTGGGCCGGTGCGCGCACTGGTTACCGGGGCAGCCGGATTCATCGGGTCGACGCTAGTCGACCGTCTGCTGGCCGACGGCCACACCGTGGTGGGGCTGGACAACTTCGCCACCGGCCGCGCGACCAACCTCGAGCACCTGGCCGACAACCCCGCGCACGTCTTCGTGGAGGCGGACATCGTCACCGCCGATCTGCAGGCCATCCTCGACGAGCACCGGCCCGAGGTGGTGTTCCACCTGGCGGCCCAGATCGACGTGCGGCACTCGGTGGCCGACCCGCAATTCGACGCCTCGGTCAACGTGATCGGCACGGTGCGCCTCGCCGAGGCGGCGCGGCGGACGGGCGTGCGCAAGATCGTGCACACCTCGTCGGGCGGATCCATCTACGGCACCCCGCCGGTGTACCCGACCCCCGAGACCGTGCCGACCGACCCGGCCTCGCCGTATGCGGCCGGAAAGGTGGCCGGCGAGATCTACCTGAACACGTTCCGGCACCTCTACGGCATGGACTGCTCGCACATCGCCCCGGCCAACGTCTACGGACCGCGGCAGGACCCGCACGGCGAAGCCGGTGTCGTGGCGATCTTCGCCCAGGCGCTGCTCTCGGGTAAGCCCACCAAGGTGTTCGGCGACGGCAGCAAGACCCGCGACTACGTGTTCGTCGACGACGTGGTGGACGCGTTCGTCAAGGCCGCCGGGGAGGCGGGCGGCGGGCAGCGGTTCAACATCGGCACCGGACTGGAAACCTCCGACCGGCAATTGCATTCGGCCGTGGCCGCGGCGGTCGGGGGGCCCGACGACCCGGAGTTTCATCCGGACCGCCTGGGCGACCTGAGGCGGTCGTGCCTCGACATCGGTTTGGCCGAACGGGTTTTGGGGTGGCGTCCGCAGGTCCGGCTCGACGACGGCGTGCGCCGCACGGTCGAGTACTTCCGCAGCGGCCAGACGGTCTAGCTGTGTTCGGGCGCCTGGGCGCCCTCGAGCGCCAAGGCGCGGGCGAGCCGGGCATAGCGCAGTTCCAGGTCCTTGAACCGCATGTACGTGCTGAGCGTGGTGAAGCAGAAGGCCATGACGAGCGCGTAGAGCATCAGGTCGGTGCCGCGGCGCACCCCGAACCACTGCGCCACGACCGTGGTGTCGTCGGGCCGCAGCACGGCGTAGACACCGGCCAGCACGAAGACGATGTAGCCGACCTTGACCCAGGCCCGGGACCGCGCATTCCGGCGCGACCGCAGCAGATAGACCAGCAGCGCGATGATCGATCCGATCAGCAGCACCTGGATCCAGTTCATCTTTGAGTCCGTTTCATCTCGGAATCCTTCCTCGCAGGAACCCGTCGAAGATGATGTTGACGCCGTTGAGAAGCGGCTGCCCCTTCGACTTGGAGTAATCGGTGTAGAGCACCTCGACCGGTTGTTCGACCACGCGCCAATGGTTTTCGGCGATCAGCATGATGAACTCGTTGGCGTGGCTCATGCCGCTCATGGTGATGTCCAGCCCGTCGGCGACCTTCTTGTTGAAGACCCGCAGCCCATTGTTGGTGTCGGTCAAGCCAAGTCGGCGACCACGACGGCTCAGGCGCGCGGCGGTCTGCAGCACCAGCCGCTTCACGAACGGCGGCCGGGTGCCACCGGGCGCGCCGAACCGCGTCCCGATGACCACGTCGACGTCCTCCACGCAGAGCCGGTCCACCATCGCGGCCAGGTCCTTGACCCGGTGCTGCCCGTCGCCGTCGAACGTGGCGAACACCTGCGCACCAGGCTGTTTGCGCGCGTATTCGACGCCGGTCTGGATGGCCGCGCCCTGGCCCAGGTTGATCGGGTGCCGCACCAGATGAGCACCGGCCCGCCTGGCGACCTCGCCGGTGCCGTCGGTGCTGCCGTCGTCCACGCAGACGACATTGTCGAAGATCGCGCGCACATCGGCGACCACCTCGCCGATGACGGTGGCTTCGTTGAAGGCGGGGATGACGATCCAGGCGCCCGAGTATTTGGAGTCGATGCCCACAAGGTTAGCCAGGATCAGCCGGTCAAGCGCTCGGCGCGCGAGAGCGCCACCAGATGAACACCGATTCCCACCAACGGACCGCACAACAGGCCGACGACGGTCCGCGTCTGCAGCGGCAGCGGCAGCAGTAGCAGCAACCCCGACGCCACCGTCGCGCCGACCCAGCCCAGCGAGTACGCCCGGTGCAGCGCCGCCGCTACCGCGCCGGCGCCGGTGAGCGTCAGCATGGCGATCGCCACCGCGGCCGCGGTCAGCCAAGCCAGCAGCGCGCCGCTGGCCTGGTACTGCGGCCCGAAGCCGACCCGCAGCAGCCACGGGCCCACGACCCCGGCGGCCACCACGCCGACCGCACCGATGCCGCCGATGATCCCCGCCGGCGCGAGGAGGGCACGAACCCGATTGCTGCGTGCGTCGACGAAATGCGCGATCAGATTGCCCTGCATGGCCGTCAGCGGCACCAGCAGTGGCGCTCGCGTCAACGTCACGGCGAGGATGATCACGCCGCCTTCGGCCCCGAGCTCGTTACTGGTCAGCTTGAGCAACACCGGAAAACCCATGACCAGGATCGCGCTCGCGCCCGCGGCGGTGATCGAATGGGCGGTCCCGCGCAGGAAGGTCTGGGCGCCACCGGGCGTCAGCATTCGGGCGGCCGCCCGCGCCGACGGCGAAGCCACCAGCATGATCAGCCAGGCGACCGCGCCCGCGACGGTGGCCCACAGGAAGCCGACCAGGCGCCAGCCGAGCACGACTGTGGCCGCGGCGACGGTCACCCGGATGACCGCGTCGGTCACCATCAGCGCCCCGTACTCGGTCCACCGATCGGTGCCGGCCAGCATGCCAAGCAGGGTGGCGTGCACGCAGAACCCGGCCAGCCCGACGCTGAGCAGCGCCACCGACAGCCAGCGCTGCTCGACGAACACCCGCCCGCTCCACAGCGGCGAGCTACCGGCGATCACCACGGCCGCGCCCAGGCCGACCAGCGCGGCGGCCCGCAGCGGATGGGTCCGCGGCTCGTCCCCGCCCGGTAAGGCCGCCGGGAGGTGGCGGCTCGAGCGGACCTCCCGGGTGGTCTCTTGAAGCAAACCGTTCGCGGCGCCGGTGACCAGGCCGAATGCCCCCCAGAACACCCCGAATACCGAAAAGCCGCCCGGCGCCAGGTTTCGGGCGGCCAGGTAAATCACGGCGTAACCGCACAGGGCGGTCAGCGCCGTCGCGGCGCCGACCCGGGCCACGCTGCCGCGCGTGATCGGACCGGCGCCAGTGGAGGCTTGGGTACCGCCGACTTCGGGCATGGCCACAATTCGAAAATAGTAAGTGGCCGTGGATGCTGGTCGGCGGCGGCGACCGGGGTTCGCTATCGTGGGCGGCTGTCGGAAAGGACACCTTGGCCGCCTTGCGCATCTTCGGGATCTCGCTGTTGGTCAGCGTGGCGGCCCTCGCGGTCGGGTATGCCCACGGCGGCCTGAAGGACCTCTTTTTACTGCTGGTGCTGGCCACCCTCGAGGTGTCGCTGTCGTTCGACAACGCCATCATCAACGCCGCGATCCTGAAGCAGATGAGCCCGTTCTGGCGGCAGATGTTCCTGACCGTCGGGATTCTCATCGCCGTGTTCGGGATGCGGCTGATCTTCCCGTTGCTGATCGTTTGGGCGACCGCGGGCCTCGATCCGGTCCGGGCGATGGAGTTGGCGCTGAACCCCCCGCCGCACGGCGCGCTGGAATTCCCCGACGGCTCGCCGAGCTACGAAAAGCTGATCGCCGCCGCGCACCCACAGATCGCGGCGTTCGGCGGGACGTTCTTGTTGATGCTGTTTTTGGACTTCATCGTCTACGACCGAGACATCAAATGGCTCAAGTGGATTGAGGCTCCGTTCGCCCGCATCGGGCGGCTTGGCCAGGTATCGGTGGCGGTGGCCGTCGTGGCGCTGGTGCTCGTCGGGACGCGTTTGACGCACTCCACCGACGAAGGCCAGACGGTGCTCACCGCGGGACTGCTGGGCCTGGTGACCTATCTGGTCGTCAACGGTCTCAGCCGGGCGTTTCGCCCGCAGGACCTCGAGGCGGTGTCGGCCGGCACGGCGGTCGGCAAGGCCGGCTTCACGTTGTTCTTGTATCTCGAGGTCCTCGATGCCGCCTTCTCGTTCGACGGGGTCACCGGCGCCTTCGCGATCACGTCGGACCCGATCGTCATCGCACTGGGTCTCGGGCTGGTGGGGTCGATGTTCGTCCGGTCCATCACCATCTTCCTGGTGAAGCAGGATGCGCTGGACCGGTACGTGTACCTGGAGCACGGCGCACATTGGGCGATCGGGGTGCTGGCCGTGATCATGCTGCTCTCCGTCAACCCGCGATACGAGGTTCCCGAGGCGATCACCGCGTCGGTGGGGGTGGTGTTCATCGGCGCGGCGCTGAGCTGGAGCGTGCTGCGCAATCGCCGCAACGCCAAGGCCGCGTCGCCGGCTTAGGCCTCGATCTGGCCCGCGATGCGTCGTTCGATGCCGGCCCTCGCGGGGGCCGGCAGCACGATCAGGCCGTCAAGTTCCTTGCTCGCCCGCGCGTAGGCGTTCTGTCGTTCGTCGCGGGTGGCCGCCTCGTCCTGCGCCAGGTGCAGCAAGCTCTGGGCCCGCGCCATCCGTTGCTGCTCGTCCGCCGAGAAGTCGCTGCGACGCCGGCGAATCGCCTCGGCCTCGGCGATCTCGAACGCACTGATGTACTCGTGGACGGCGTCGCGGTATTCCACCAACGCGTCCCGGTTGCCGACCAGGCTCTCGGGCGGTTCGGGCCGCAGCAAATCCGCGTGCCGCTTCGCCCGATGGAACGCGATGGTCAGCGGGGCCCGCATATCGGTCATCATCGGGAAATCCAGCAATCGGGCGATATCGACTTCATAGTCGAACCACCGGATGTCGGTACGGTCATGCGCCGCAACGAGTTTGGCGATCTCTCGCCGATCACTTTCCTCGTTGGTCCGCGCCCGGCCCGACGCCTCGGCCACCGCGATCTTGGCCTGCTGCTTCAGCCGATATCGTTCCAGCCGGCGCTCGGCCCGGCGCTCGTTCGCGGCGGCTATGGCCCGAAGGCCGCCGCCGATCGCACCGCCCAGCGGAAAAACCAGCCACCAGAAATTGGTGGCGAAATGCAACACCGGGGTCACATCGCCAGGATGCCACCGGAAATCGGCGTGCGGTTACGCCACGAGCGTTACCGCAGGTAAGCAGTCGTCAGTGCCCGCTCGACTTGAACCGCTCGACCGAACGCTGGACCTCGGCTTCGGCGTCTGCGCGGCCGACCCAGTCGGCGGTCTTGACGAACTTGCCCGGCTCCAGCGCCTTGTACTGCTCGAAGAAGTGCTTGATCACGTCCAGCTCGAATTCGGGCACGTCGCCGATGTCCTGGATGTGGTCCCAGCGATGGTCGCCGGCCGGCACGCACAGCACCTTGTCGTCGCCCCCGGCCTCGTCGACCATCCGGAACATGCCCACGGGGCGCGCCTCGACGATCACGCCGGGGAACACCGACTGCGGGAGCAGCACCATGGCGTCCAGTGGGTCCCCGTCCTCACCCAGCGTGTCCTCGATGAAGCCGTAGTCGGTGGGGTAGGCCAGCGAGGTGTAGAGGTAGCGGTCCAGACGCACCCGGCCGGTCTCGTGGTCGACCTCGTACTTGTTGCGCTGGCCCTTCGGGATCTCGATCGTCACGTCGAATTGCACTGTGTGCTCCTTAGATCTGGGCGTACCGCGGTGGTCCGTTTGCGTCGGGGATCACCCTAGTCGAGGCATTTGCGGCGGATTCGGCAGAATGGGTCGGAGACAGTCAGGAGAGCGATGGGTCCCACTCGCTGGCAAAAGTCCACCCACGTGTTCGTCGGGTTGGCCGTGCTGGCGTTTGTCGCCGCCGTAGTGGCGGCGGCAACGTTTTTCACCTCGGCGGGGCACGGCGGCAACAGCTCGCACGCGCCGATACCGCCCCCGCACGCGCCGACGGTCAAGCCGGGGATGATCCCGGTCAGTGACACCGCCGAGACACCGAGCCCGGCCGGGGTGGCCGCCGCGCTGGCGCCCGTGGCGGCCGATCCGAACCTGGGCAGGTTGGGCGCCCGGGTCACCGACGCCCTGACCGGGAAAGAGCTCTGGCAGGTGGCCGACGACATGCCGCTGGTGCCGGCGTCGACCAACAAGGTGCTGACCGCGGCCGCGGCCCTGCTGACCCTGGACCACCAGGCGCGGATCAGCACGCGGGTGGTGGCCGGCAGCCAAAACGCCCAGGGTCCCGTCGTGCTGGTCGGTGCCGGGGACCCGGTGCTGTCGGCGGCGCCGCCCGGCGTGGACACCTGGTACCGCGGATCCGCCCGGCTCAGCGACCTCGTCGAGCAGATCCGCCGCAGCGGCGTGACGCCGACGGCGGTGCAGGTGGACACCTCGGCGTTCACCGGGCCGACGATGGCGCAGGGCTGGGATGGCGCCGACGTCGACAACGGCGACATCGCGCCGATCGAGTCGGTGATGATCGACGCCGGGCGCATCCAGCCGAGCACCGTCAACTCCCGGCGGTCGCGAACCCCGGCGCTCGACGCCGGGCGAGAGCTGGCCAAGGCGCTGGGCCTCGATCCCGGCGCCGTGACGATCGCGACGGCGCCGTCGGGGGCGCGGCAGCTTGCCGTCGTGCAGTCGGCGCCGCTGGTTCAGCGGCTGTCCGAGATGATGGACCACTCCGACAACGTGATGGCCGAGTGCATCGCCCGCGAGGTGGCGGCCGCGATCAACCGCCCGCGCAGCTTCGCCGGGGCGGCCGACGCGGTGACGAACCGGTTGAGCACCGCCCACGTCGACACCGGGGGCGTAACCCTGATGGATTCCAGCGGACTTTCCGTCGACGACCGGCTCACCGCCAAAACGCTCGACGGTGTGCTGCAGGCCGCCGCCGGACCCGACCAGCCGACCCTGCGGGCGCTGCTGGATCTGCTCCCGATCGCCGCCGGTAGCGGGACGCTGGCCGACCGCTTCACCGACGCGGCCTCCAATCAGGGGCCGGCGGGCTGGTTACGCGCCAAGACCGGCTCGCTGACCGCCATCAACGCCCTGGCCGGGGTGCTCACCGACCGCAGCGGGCGGGTGCTCACCTTCGCCTTCATCTCCAACGCCGCCGGCCCGAACGGCCGCAACGCGATGGACGCCCTGGCGAGCCGGCTCTGGTCGTGTGGTTGCTCATGAGCGCGCCCTCTGAGCTGCCCCTCGGTACCGCCGTCGACTGGCGCTTCGCCGCCACCGTCGGTCAGCGGCTGGCCCGGCCCGGTCCGCCATCCAGTGAATACACCCGGCGTCAGGTGATCGACGAGCTCACCAGTTCGGCCGCCAAGGCCGAACCGCCGGTGCGTGAGGTCACGGGCCTGGTCACCAACGGTGTCGTGCCCGCCGCCCGCATCGTCGACCGCCCCGAATGGATAGGCGCGGCGGCCGAGTCGATGCGGGTGATGATGAACGGGGCCGAGAAGCCGCGTGGCTTTCTGACGGGCCGCGTCACCGGCGCGCAGACGGGCGCCGTGCTGGCGTTCGTTTCGTCCGGAATCCTCGGTCAGTACGACCCGTTCGCCGCCGCGAAAGAGGGCTGCCTGCTGCTGGTGTATCCCAACGTCATCGCCGTCGAGCGGCAGCTACGGGTCGATCCCTCCGACTTCCGGTTGTGGGTCTGCCTGCACGAGGTGACCCACCGGGTGCAGTTCACCGCCAACCCGTGGCTGTCCGAGCACATGTCTCGGGCCCTGGCGCTCTTGACGCGGGACGCCGGTGACGACATCGCTCAGGTGGCGAGCCGGCTTGCGGAGTACGTCCGCACCCGTGGCAACGGGGCGGCAAATGGCAGCTCGTCGGGAATCGTGGGTCTGGTGCGTGCGGTGCAATCCGAGCCGCAGCGTCAGGCCCTCGATCAGCTGCTCGTGCTCGGCACGCTGCTGGAGGGCCACGCCGACCACGTGATGGACGCCGTCGGGCCGATGGTGGTGCCGTCGGTGACCACCATCCGCCGTCGATTCGACGAGCGCCGCAACCGCAAGCAACCGCCGCTGCAGCGCCTGCTGCGCGCGCTGCTGGGGCTCGACGAGAAGCTCAACCAGTACACGCGGGGCAAGGCGTTCGTCGACCACGTGGTGGGGAAGGTCGGCATGGAGCGGTTCAACGCCATCTGGACGGGTCCCGAGACGCTGCCCCTACCCGCCGAAATCGAGGAACCCCAGCGATGGATCGACAGGGTGCTGTAGGGCAGCTGCGCGCTGCCGTCGAGGCGTTCAGCCAGACCCATGTCGCCACGGCCGAACAATGGTGCGTGGCGCTGTCCGGCGGCCCGGATTCCCTCGCGCTCACGGCGGTGGCGGCCCAGCTGCTGCCCACCACCGCCGTGATCGTCGATCACGGCCTGCAACCCGACTCCGCCGCGATCGCCGAAACCGCCCGGGCGCAAGCCGTCACCTTGGGATGCGTTGCGGCACAAGTCGTTCGCGTACACGTCGGAAACGAAGGCGGTCCCGAGGCCGCCGCCCGTGCCGCCCGATATGCGGCGTTGAGCGCGTACCACGGCGGACCGGTGCTGTTGGGCCACACGCTCGACGATCAGGCAGAGACGGTGCTGCTGGGCCTGGGCCGCGGGTCGGGCGTGCGGTCGATCGCCGGGATGCGCCCGTACGACGCGCCCTGGGGCCGGCCGCTGCTGGGTGTGCGGCGCGCCGTGACCCACTCCGCGTGCCGCGAGCTGGGGCTGACCGCGTGGCAGGACCCGCACAACACCGACCACCGCTTCACCCGGACCCGGCTGCGCCTGGAGGTGCTGCCGCTGCTCGAGGATGTGCTGGGTGGCGGGGTGGCCGAGGCGCTGGCCCGCACGGCGACGGCGTTGCGGGAGGACACCGAGCTCATCGACTCGCTCGCGGCCCAGGCGCTGCCCGAGGCGAAGGCGGGCGCGGGATTGCAGACGCAGGCCCTCGCCGCGCTGCCCGTCCCGGTTCGGCGCCGGGTGATCCGCGGCTGGCTCTTGGCGGGCGGCGCAACGGGTCTGACCGACAAGCAGATCCGCGCCGTTGACGCCCTTGTCACCGCCTGGCGCGGGCAGGGCGGGGTGGCGGTCGGGTCCGCACTGCGCGACGAGCGGCTGATCGCGGGGCGGCGCGACGGCGTACTCACCCTGTGGCGCGAACCGGTTCGATAGGCGCAATACCGGGGTCGCCGTTGGTTATTCGGCCGTTGGCGTGGCACTCTGTGGGCGTGGCCCAGATCTCCTCGGCGATCACCCCCGCCCAGCCCGTGGAGCTGTACCCGGGGGACATCAAGTCAGTGCTGCTTACTGCCGAGCAGATCCAGGCGCGGATCGCCGAACTCGGCGAGGAGATCGGCGGGCAATACCGCGAAGCCATGACCGAGACCGGCCAGGATCTGCTGCTGATCACCGTGCTCAAAGGCGCCGTGATCTTCGTCACCGATCTGGCCCGGGCGATTCCGGTGCCGACCCAGTTCGAGTTCATGGCCGTCAGCTCCTACGGGACCTCGACGTCGTCGTCGGGTGTGGTGCGAATCCTCAAGGACTTGGACCGCGATATCCAGGGCCGCGACGTGCTGATCGTCGAGGACGTCGTCGACTCGGGTCTGACCCTGTCGTGGCTGCTGCGCAATCTGACCAGCCGCCATCCGCGTTCCCTGCGCGTCTGCACGCTGCTGCGCAAGCCCGATGCCAAGGGCGCCAACGTCGACATCGCCTACGTGGGCTTCGACATCCCGAACGACTTCGTCGTGGGCTACGGCCTGGACTACGACGAGCGCTACCGCGACCTGTCGTACATCGGCACCCTGGACCCCAGGGTGTACCAGCAGTAGTCGCTAGGCGGCGATCGCAAGCGCGGCGAAGCCGGGTGCGGCGGGTCGCCGCCATCGGGCTAGTCCAACTCCCACACCGCGGTCACCGAGAAGCTCACCGTCTGCTGCCCGGGTTCCAGCGGGACCATGCTGGGCATGGCCTTCGGTGGCGCGGGTGGTCCCCCGGGCGTGGGTTCCGTCGCTTCCGAAATGGACAGCACCCTGCCCAGCCGGAGCCCGGACAGCTGGGCGTACTGCTCGGCGCGATTCTTCGCGTCGTTGAACGCCCGCGCGCGGGCATCCTTGACCAGCTGCGAGTCGTCGGCGATGGAGTAGCTGACCGACTTGATCCGGGTGGCGTCGCCGCCGGTGCCGACGATCAGGGCCAGCATCCGCGACGCGGCGTCGGGCGGGTGGATCTTGACTGTGATGGCGTTGGTCGCGCGGTACCCCGTGATGGTCTCGGTGCCGTTGGGCCCGGGGTTGCTGAACTGCGGCTGCAGCGTGACCTCGGTGGTGCTGATGTCCTTGTGGTCGACGCCTGCGCCGACCAGCGCGTTGATGACCGCTTGCTGACGGTCGTTGGTCTGGTTCATCGCGGCGGTCACGTCGGGTGCCGTGAACTCGATGCCGACCTCGGCGGTCAGGGTGTCGGGGACGCCCTGGACTTGCCCCGACCCGAAGACCGTGACCTGACGGGGATTGACCCCGGGCGCGGGCGCGGAAGGCGGGGAATCGCAGGCCGACACCATGGCGGCCGCCAAGCCGGCGACGGCCAGGGCGATCAATCTGCGGGCAAACCTCGGGGTTTTCATAGCGACCGGCATGCTGGCACCCTAGCCGCTGGGGGGCAGCCGATGCTACGGGTTGGCCGACGTCTCCCGATCCGGCATCACGTAGATACGAATGATGTTGTGTGCCTGCGTATTTACTATCCCAAGCACTCATTGGCAAAGCCGCGCGGCTACCCTAGCAACCACATATAAGTACATATATGTCTCTAATCATATTTGATTGCAACATCTTTCATGCCTGATTCAAATGTTGCAGCATTTCCGCCCAGCTAAGTGAACAGTTATCGACCCGGTAATGAATTGGCGCGTCAGAAGCTGTCATCTCTGGACACGACTGCCCTAACGTGTCCAGGCGTCTGACTCAGTGTCCGTATTTGGCGCTGAAAGCTGTTGATTTGAACCGATTTTGAGGAGGAGAATGTGTCTTTCCTGATGGCGCAACCGGAGATACTGGATGCGGCCGCCGGCGAGCTGCACAGCATCAACGAGGCGGTGCGGGAAGGAAATTTGGCTGTGGCGGTCCCGACGACCGAGGTGGTTCCCGCCGCTGCTGACGTGGTATCGATATTGACCGCGGCACAGTTCTCCTGGCACGCGCAGCTTTTTCAGGCGATCAGTGCGCAGGCGGCCGCGGTTCGTGATCAGTTGGCGACGACGCTTGGCGTCAGCGCCGGTTCGTACGCCGCCACGGAGACGGTCAACGCCGCCGCGGTCGGTTAGGCGAGGGCGCAATGCTGGATTTCGCGCAGTTACCGCCGGAGATCAACTCCACGCTGATCTATTCGGGACCCGGCTCGGGGCCGATGCTCGCCGCCGCGTCGGCGTGGGACGGGTTGGCCGCCGAGCTGTATTCGGCGGCAGTCTCCTACGGCTCAGCGATTGCGGCCCTTACCGACGGACCATGGCATGGGCCGGCCGCGTCGTCCATGCTGGCTGCGGCGGCGCCGCAAGTGGCGTGGCTACGCGGCACGGCCGGACGGGCGGAAGACGCCGCCGCTCAAGCCGTGGCGGCAGCGGGTGCCTACGAGGCGGCGTTCGCCGAAACGGTGCCCCCACCGGTGATCGCGGCGAACCGGGCGCTGTTGATGGAGTTGCTGGCGACGAACTTCCTCGGTCAGAACACCGCGGTAATTGCGGCCACCGAGGCGCAGTACGGCGAGATGTGGGCACAAGATGCCGCCGCGATGTACGGATACGCCGGTACGTCGGCCGCGGCGTCGACGTTGCGACCCTTTGAGCCGGCGGCACCCACTACCAACCCGGCCGGGGTCGCCGGGCAGGCCGCGGCGGTGGCGCAAGCGGCCGGTACCAGCGGAAATGACAGCACGCAAGTGCTCAACGCGGTGCCTCAAACGCTGTCGTCGCTGGCCGGGTCGACGAGCAATCCCCCCGCCAATCCCGTGCTTTCCCTCGGTGGAATCGGGCTGAACACCGAGGGTGACGGGATTGTCGTGGGGGGGCCGCTGGGTGACCTGTTGGAGGGTCTGACCGGGTCGCAAACCTTGGACGCCAGCACGCCTTTCGACGCGTTCATTCGATTGATATCGCCGACGCGGCTGTTCGTGACCACCTTCAAGGATATCGAAGGTCTCGCTTCCCAGGCGATGCCAAAGGCGGCCGCCAGCGCCGCAAAAGCCGCCGAAGCGGCACTGCCCGCGGCCATCTCGGGCGGCGGCCTCGGCTCGCTCGGCTCGATTGGCGGAGCCGTCGGTAAGGCGGCATCGATCGGTGGGCTATCGGTGCCGGCGGTATGGACAAGCGCGGCCCCGGCGACACCGCCGGTCGCCGTGGCGCTCAACGGCCTCACTGCTGCATCGGCTATTGAACCTGCCACGAACGCGGTTGGTGGGGTGCCGATGATGCCTGTCGGTGGGGCGGGGCGCAGTGCAGCAGCCCACTTCGTCGCGCCGCGATACGGTTTCAAGCCCACGGTCATCGCTCAACCCCCCGCTGGAGGCTGACTCGAGGCTCACGCGCAGTGCGCCGTCAGAAGGGTGGATCGTCCGGCAAGGGGTCCAGGGCCGGTTCGTCGGGAGTCCAGTCCGGCGGTAGTTCTTCGGGTTCTTTGGGGTCGTTCACCCAAGTGCAGAAGGGGCTGGTGCTCGGTGTACCTTTGAACGCAAAGAGCATGTCGCGCATGTGATTTCGGAACTTGCGCGTCGAGATCTCCTGCTGGCGGGCCTCCTCCAACGCTCGCCGGGATTCGTTGATCGGCCGCTGCACGCGGTTGTGGTTGCGCGCCCGAGCGATCCGCGCGCTTCGTTGCCGCGATCTGCTCCTTCTGCTGGGCGCCGGCGCCGCGCAGGCCGGGCCGCGGGTTTGAGGGAAGAGGTCGGCACCGGCGGGCGAGGTGCGATAGGTCCGCCCGGTGGGGGACTGCCAGACGACGGTGCCGTCGGCCAGTTGCTTATCGCGCCACCCGCCGAAGGTTTTGAGTCGATGATGTTGTCGGCAAAGGCATTTGAGGTTATCCGCGACGGTCTGCCCACCCGCCGCCGGATTCCGGTGGTTGAACGGAATGGTGTGGTCGAGTCGCAGACGACGGCCGGCCGGCTGCACCCGGGGAATCGACAGGTGAGATCGCGGCACCGGACGGCCCGCTCCAGCGCGGCGGATGGTTGGTAGCGCAGCGCTTCGACCGGGCTGGTCACCGGATCGGCCACGAGTACGGATGCGGCAGCGGCCAGTCGGCGCACCTGCTCGGCGTCGATGACCCCGTAACCCTCCAGATAGCCGGGCTCAGTGCCATCGGCATCGACGGTCCGGTCGGTGGCCACCACGTTGATGACCACCTGCGCTCCCGTCCCGACATGGTCACCCACCCGGTAGGGGCACTCCGGTTGCCCGCAGGTGCAGGCCAGCTCGCGGCCCTCGGCCAGCGCGGCCAGCGCGTCCGCTCGGCGCTGATCCAGTGTCCGCGGGTCGGAGGGGCAAACCCGCTTGGCGACCTGCGAGAGCCGCCGATCAAAGGCGGTTGCGGCCGTGGCGGCGACCGACCCGTAGATGTCGGCCATTCCATCCTCTTTGGTGCTGATTGCGATGTGGCGGTCGTTCTCGGCCGCAAGACGGCGCTCACGGGCGGCGTCGGGGTCGGTGGCTCGCACGGCGGCGTCGACGGCGTTGATGATGCGCTGCTTCGACCAGCCGTGCCAGTTACCGATGCGTTCGGCCAGCGACCCGTCGATCTTCGTGATCAGCTCCTCGTCGGTCACCAGATCACTGCGGCTGATGATCAAGCGCACGGTCCGCCAGTCCGTCCGGCCCACCGCGAGCAGGGCCGCAACCCTGGGCAGCCTGGTGTCCAGCGCCTCCGCGTACGACACCAGATAGCTCGCCGCCACCGGCGAGAGGTTCATCGCGGCGGCGACCTCGGCAGCGGTCTGCTCGAAGCCGTCGATCGCCGCGTATTCGTGGGGCCGCTCGGGCCGCTCGGCGGTGGCCACCCGGTGCCGCAGCAACGCCGCTACCGCGGAAAGCCGGCGGGCCACCAGCATGGATTCCTGCCGGTGTGACGACTCGATCAGTTCCACCAGGGCGGCGGG
Source organism: Mycobacterium sp. 852002-30065_SCH5024008 (assembly GCF_001665645.1). NCBI lineage: Bacteria > Bacillati > Actinomycetota > Actinomycetes > Mycobacteriales > Mycobacteriaceae > Mycobacterium > Mycobacterium sp. 852002-30065_SCH5024008. Next base: position 18,861 of record NZ_LZSZ01000188.1, read on the forward strand.
CCCGGCCGATAACTCGAACATGTGTTCGATTATATGTGCGGGCACCGACAACCAGGCGTCACCCGGCCGCGACTCAGTCGCTCGAGCCCTCCGCCGCGGGATTCGGCATCAACACTCGCTGCCGGGTCGTGGCGCGGAACGGGTCCAGCGACTGCCCGTCACCCAACGCCGCATGCACATCTTCGGGAGTGATCAGGCCCAGTTCTACCTGTAGCCAGGTGGCGCTGAGCCCGAACGCGTGCGCGGCGCGCCTGGCCTCCTCGGCGTCGGGGAAGTCGTCCGCGTTCGCGCGCCCGACGCCCCCGTACCAGCGTCCTTTGGTGACGCCGCAGGCGTCGCGCAACTGCTCGACCGTGATGTCGCGGTTCAGCGTTGCCTCGAGCAGGCGCTTGAGTCCCCAGCCTGCGGCATTCGTGCGTGGCATCCGTACAGAGTAACCCGGTGCCGAAAGACGGGCAAAGCATCCAGATCTGCGAGTCAGGGAACGAAAAAAAGAAATTTATGCTTCTGACTAGACACAGATTCATAAGTTATGACATAGTCTCCCGAAGCACGACGCGACACCCCAGATTTAGGAGAAGACACATGTCGTTCCTGACCACGCAGCCGGACCTGCTGCTAGCCGCAGCCGGTCAGCTGCAGGCCATCGGCTCTGCCGTAACGGCGGCCAACTCGTCGGCCGCGTTTTCGATTACGGGAGTGGTCCCGGCGGCGGCCGACAAGGTTTCGGCGCTGACTGCGGCCACCTTCGCCGGTTACGGCCAGCAGTATCAGGCGATCAGCGCCGAGGCCAGCATGATCCACGAGCAGTTCGTCAGCGCCCTGGGACTCAGCGCCGATTCGTATGCTGCCGCCGAATCCGCCAATGCCACGCAGATGGCGGGCGGCCAGGTGGCGCCCGCGCATATGGCTCCTGTCGCGCCCGCTCGCCCGGCACCGGCCATGCCCGCTCACGTTTCGCCCGCTGCGCCTCGCCGCGTGACCCCGAACGCCCCCGGCCGGGCCGTGCCCGGCACTTCGATCAGCTCGGTCCCGGCAGCGTCCGGTCCGCAGCACGGCGGCTATGCCGGCGGTAATTACGGCGGTCACATGACGCCGCAGCAGGGCGGCTATGCCGGCGGTAATTACGGCGGTCACATGACGCCGCAGCAGGGCGGCTATGCCGGTGGTAATTACGGCGGTCACATGACGCCGCAGCAGGGCGGCTATGCCGGTGGCAATTACGGCCGCCACCAGGCCTGTCTCTTATACACATCT
>NZ_LZSZ01000189.1:0-666 GCF_001665645.1 Mycobacterium sp. 852002-30065_SCH5024008
GGTGAGGCTTGCCCCGCGATAATCGGCTACCGCCGGATAGGGCCGATCGGTGGGCAGCGCCAGGCGTTCGGGCATCCCGGCCAACACGTCTTGCCAGTAGGCCAGCTGCCCGCCGATCACACTGTCGGGGTCGCTGAGGTCGCCCAGCTGCTCACGCTGCCACAGCGTGTAGTCGGCGTACTGCACCGCCAACGGCACCCACCCAGGGGGCTGACCGGCGCAGCGGGCGGCATAGGCGATGCCCAGATCCTGTATCAGCGGGGTGATCGACCCGCCATCCGCGGCGATATGATGCGCCACGGCCACCAACACATACTCATCTGCGCCGAGCCGGAAAAGCTGGGCCCGCAACGGAATCTCGCTCGCCAGATCAAACCGATACCCCGCCACCGCGGCGATGGCCTCACGTAGCTGGCTTTCTGGCCACCCGCTGGCATCGATCACCTGCCAACCGAACTCGGTCTGCTCGGGCGGGATTACTTGCTGTTCGGGGATTCCGTCGACCGCGGGGAAGACGGTGCGCAGGCTTTCATGGCGGCCCACCACATCACCCAGCGCCACCCCCAACGCATCGGTATCCAAGGGGCCCTGCAGGCGCAGCGCCACAGGCATGTTGTAAACCGCCGACGGGCCCAACAACTGATCGATAAACCACAACCGCGACTG
>NZ_LZSZ01000190.1:0-1280 GCF_001665645.1 Mycobacterium sp. 852002-30065_SCH5024008
CCGTATTCATTGAGCATCACCCGTCCCGGCGCCCACCGCTCCACCACCTCAGCCGGACACGCCTCCCCACCGACCAGCAATGTCACCGATTCCAACCCCGGCGGCGAGAGCGCCGCCACCGCCGAGGGTGTCTGGCTCAACACAGTGACCTGCTGCTCGATCAGCAACGCATGCAACGCCTCGGGGGAAGCGGCCACCGCTTCGGGCACCACCACCAACCGCCCGCCATGCAGCAGGGCACCGAAGATCTCCCAGCCCGAAATGTCAAAGGAATACGAATGCCACTGCGACCACACCCGCCCCGGCCCCGCCAAATTCCCGTCCAGCGACGCGATCAGCTGGGTGACATTGTGGTGGGTCACGGCAACGCCTTTGGGCACCCCGGTGGTGCCCGAGGTGTAAATCAGATACGCAATATCCTCAGCAGCCGGGCCCGGCAATGGTGTGCTGGGTTGAGCATCGATCGCGGGGCCGTCGACATCAATGACTCGCAGGCCGTCGTACCCGTCGAGCCGCGAGCGCAGACCCGCAGTGGTGAGTACCGCGATCGGGGCGGCATCGCCGAGCATGAACCCGATCCGCGCTGTGGGCAGGCCCGGGTCAATCGGCACATAAGCCGCCCCGGTCTTGAGGACCGCCAGGATCGCGATGATGGCTTGCGCGCCACGCTCCACCAGCAGCGCCACGCACTCACCCGGGCCCACCCCACGGGCAACCAGTAAGTGCGCCAACCGATTCGCGGACTCGTCCGCCTCTTGATAGGTCCAGGAGTGGTCGCCGAAAGTCAGCGCCACCGCCTCGGGCGTGCGGCCGACTTGGGCGGCAAACAACGCTGGGATCGATACCCCCGACACCGCCGGGCGGTCCAACACCGCCCGGTTACCCCAGTTATCCAGGCGGGCATGCTCATCGGCGTCGAGCACCTCGATCGAGGACAACAGCCCCAACGGGTCCGCGGTCATGTCGGCCAGCACCCGCTGGAATCGCGCGATCAGGGTGTCGATGGTGGCGGGGTTGAAGATATCGGTGCGGAACTCCACTACCCCACCGATTCCGGCCGGCTGGCCCGCTTCGGTGAAGTTCTCGGCCAGGGTGAAGGTTAAATCCATGCGCGCCGTGGAAGTTTGCACCGGTATGGGGTTGACCTGTAGATCCCCTAGGTCCACATCGGTCAGGGTGTGGTGTTGCCAGGCCAGCATGACTTGGACCAGGGGGTGATGGGCGAGGGAGCGGGTGGGGTGCAGCTGTTCCACCAATACCTCGAAGGGCAGGTCTTGGTG
>NZ_LZSZ01000191.1:0-1714 GCF_001665645.1 Mycobacterium sp. 852002-30065_SCH5024008
TCGCCGGCTACAAATGCCCGCGAACCGTGGACTTCGTGGAATCGCTGCCGCGCAATGCTAGCGGCAAGATCCTCAAAACCGAGCTGCGCGAACCGTATTGGCGCGACCGCGGGCGCGCGGTGTGAGGCGAATCAGGTCTTGACCGGACCTGACCGCGCAGCCAGCAACGCCACCGCGATGTCGGCCAAGACGGCTCGGACTCCCGGAAGTCTCCGCAACCGCGGCATCACCACAACGTCGTTGATCATCATCTGAGCCGCCTGCACGCGGATCCGCGCCTCGGTAACCGTCCAGCTGGGATTCAGTTGTCGTGCCAGGTGGACCCATTCGTCGATGTAGGCGCGCTGCGCGCTCCGGACACTGTGACTGTCGGACTCCGGGAGTTGCGCTACCTCGGTAATCAGCACTTCGACGATGTCCGGGTTGGCAAACGCAAAGGTCTGATAGCTGAGTACCACGCGGCGCAGGGCCTCGGCGACGTCGGGGGCGTCGGCGACGGCGCGATTGAAGTTCGCCCAGAGCAGTTCGTTGCCGCGGAACATGGCCGCTGCCAGGATGTCGGTCTTGGCGGCGAAGTGGTTGTAGACGCTGGGTCCGGCGATGCCCACAGCGGTACCGATATCGTCGACGCTGACCCCCGTGAAGCCCCGCTGGGCGAACAGCGCGGCACCCGCCGACAGGATCGCTTCCCTTCGCGAGCGGGCGACCAGCGCGCCGCCCGACTCACCGCCGCCCGCCTCCCCGCGAAGCTCGGCGCCCGCGCCGAGCGGCACCGCGATCAACCCGGCCAAGTGAGCCGAAAACCCCGGTTCCGGCATCGAAAGGCGATGAAATGAAATACTATTCGCGATGCCGAGCGCGCACCATGCCAGCAGGTCGGCCTGCGCCGCCGCCAGGTCCGGTCGCCGATATCGAATATGTTGGGCGAGTCGATCGCCGATCTGTCGGGCGACCCGCTGCAGTCGGTTCCGGTCCTGCTCCCTCAGGTGTCGGCCTTCTCGCCGCCACAGCACGCCCACGGTGCGGTGATCCAGCACCAGGCGGGCCAGGACGGCGGCGAGATCGGCAGAGGCGTCGGCCCCCTTCAGTGCCTGGTCCAAGGTGCCGAGCGCATCCTCGATCACCGTTGCCAATAGCGCCTGTTTGCTCCGGAAGTGCCGGTACAGCGCCGACGCCCCGACGGCCACAGCGTCGGCGACATCGCTCATCGAGACATTGCCGTATCCCTTGTCGGAGAACAGGGTGGCCGCCGCATCGATGATCAACTGGCGCCGGTTGCCGGGCCGCGTCCCCCTGGCGGGTGGACTCGACAGGGACCGCTGCTGACTACCCATTATCGGGCGTCCGCAGGGCCCCAATAGCGTTCGCGCAGCTCGCGTTTGAGGACCTTACCCGCGCCGGAAATGGGTAGCTCGGTAACGAATTCCATGCTGCGCGGCATCTTATACCCGGCGATGAGCGTCCGGCAGTGCTCCCGTATCGATTCCTCAGTCGGATCGCTCCCGGCGCGCAACACGATGACGGCGTGGACCCGTTCACCCCATTGATCGTCAGGCACGCCGATGACCGCTGCGGCGGCGACCGTGGGATGGCCGGCGAGGGCGTTCTCAACCTCGGCCGAGTAGACGTTCTCGCCGCCGGTGATGATCATGTCCTTCAGCCGGTCTTCGATGTACACATAGCCGTCGGCGTCCAGGCGGCCACGTCACCGGTG
>NZ_LZSZ01000192.1:0-50238 GCF_001665645.1 Mycobacterium sp. 852002-30065_SCH5024008
CCTGCCGGGCGCCGCGGGTGCACTCCCGGGTGCCGCCGGTGCCCTGCCGGCCGCCGCGGGCGCTCTGCCCGGTGCCGCGGGTGCACTCCCGGGTGCCGCCGGTGCCCTGCCGGCCGCCGCGGGCGCTGCCGGTGCGTTGCCGGCCGCTGCGGCTGCGGCGCCGGTACTGCCCCCCGTCTAGACCTCACGGGAACCCTTCAACCAGACGGCACCGCAGATTCTTCTGCGGTGCCGTCGATTTTCGTGCCGCCCCGGTTCGTGTCGTCTCATCATTAACATTAGAAACACAAGTAACATCGTCTGGTGTCTCCCACTCGCGGGCCGACGACGTTGCTCACCGCCATCGCGGCGACCGTCGTCATCGTGTCCTGGTTGGCGGACACGACGCGCGACCGCGGCACGGCCGGCCCGCCGCCGGCCCACGGCACCCAACTGGCCGAACAGCCCTTGGTCGGGCTGGGCGGCGGCGTCACGGTTCGCGAGATCGGGCAGAGCACCCCGTTTTCCCTCGTGGCGCTCACCGGCGATCTGGCCGGCACGTCGACCCGGGTGCGAGCGAAGCGTCCCGACGGTTCGTGGGGGCCCTGGTACCAGACCGAGTACGAAACCGCGGCGCCCGACGGCGCGACGCCGGCCGGGTCGCTCGAGGGGCCGCGCGGGACCGACCCGGTGTTCGTCGGCACCACCACGACCGTCCAGATCGCGGTCACCCGTCCCATCGATGCGCCGGTGACCCAACCGCCGCCCGCGCCGCCCAACGAGACCGGCCTCGGCTACAAGCCGGCGTCCCGGGAACAACCGTTCGGGCAGAACATCTCGGCCGTCCTCATCTCCCCGCCGCAGGCGCCGGCGGAGACGCAGTGGACGCCGCCGTCGGGGGTCTTGATGCCCGGCCAGGCCCCGGCCATCATCAGCCGGGCGCAGTGGGGCGCCGACGAGTCGCTGCGTTGCGGTAGTCCGCAGTACGACAACGGGATTCGCGCCGGGGTGGTGCACCACACCGCGGGCAGCAACGACTACTCCCCGCTGGAATCGGCCGGGATCGTCAAGGCCATCTACACCTATCACAGCAAGACCCTGGGGTGGTGCGACATCGCCTACAACGCCCTGGTGGACAAGTACGGCCAGGTGTTCGAGGGCAGCGCCGGGGGGCTCACCAAAGCGGTCGAGGCCTTTCACACCGGCGGGTTCAACCGCAACACCTGGGGTGTGGCGATGATCGGCAACTTCGACGATGTACCGCCGACACCGATCCAGCTGCGCACCCTCGGCCGGCTGCTGGGCTGGCGGCTGGGCTTAGACGGCGTCGACCCCAAGGGCACGGTGGCGTTGGAGTCGGCGGGTAGCCACTACACCACCTACCCGGCCGGTTCCGTCGCGACGCTGCCCACGATCTTCACCCACCGCGACGTCGGCAACACCGACTGCCCGGGCAACGCCGCCTACGCGCTCATGGACGAAATACGCGATATCGCTTCGCATTTCAACGATCCGCCGGAGGAATTGATCAAGGCCCTGCAGGGCGGCGCGATTTACGACCACTGGCAGGCGATGGGCGGCATGAACAGCGTGCTGGGCGCGCCGACCTCCCCGGAGGACAGCGCGGAGGGTGACGCCCGGTATGTCACGTTCGCCAGGGGCGCAATGTATTGGTCGCCCGAAACCGGCGCCCAGCCGATCACCGGCGCGATCTACGACGCCTGGGCGTCGCTGAGCTACGAACGCGGTCCGCTCGGCTTGCCCACGAGCGCCGAAATCCAAGAGCCGCTACGGATTACGCAGAACTTTCAGCACGGAACGCTGAACTACGATCGGCTGACCAGCAACGTCACCGAGGTCGCGGAAGGAATCACGACGCCGCTGTCGATGGAATCCCCGAGCGGGCCGACCGTGGCGCCCGAACACTTCTCGCTGCCGGCGCACCCATCCGCCACTTAGCCGAAAAGCCTGCTCAGAGCCACCAGCGTTCCAGCACGCGTCCCACCCCGTCGTCATTGTTGCCGGTGGTGACCTCGTCGGCCGCGCCCAGCACGTCGGGATGGGCGTTGCCCATCGCCACGCCATGACCGGCCCACCGCAGCATCGGTAGGTCGTTGGGCATGTCGCCGAACGCCACCACCTCTTCGCTGGCGATCTGCAGGGGCCTGGCGATCTCGTCCACACCGGTGGCCTTGCTGGTGCCCAGCGGCACGATTTCCACCAGGCCGTTGTTGGTGGAGTAGGTGATATCGCCCTCGATGCCCACATGCTTGGCCAGTTCGGCGGCCATATCGGCGCTGCGGGCGCCGTTTCGGCGGATGAGCAGCTTGATCGCCGGCGCGCTCAGCAGGTCCTCGATCGAGACCTCGGTGTTGTCCGGGTTCAGCCAGGCATGCTCATAGCCGGGCGAGCTGATGAACTGCGGGGTCGCCGTGTCGTGGGCGCGTTCGCCGATTCGCTCGACGGCCAGGCCGACGCCCGGGATGACGCGCGTCGCGAGCTCCGCCAGCTCGGCCAGGGTGTCCACGGGCAGCGTGCGCGCCGACAGCACCCGGTCGGCCGCGGGGTCGTAGATGACGGCACCGTTGGCGCACACCGCGATCGGCGCGAAGCCGAGCGCGTCGACGACGGGGCGGATCCAGCGTGGCGGCCGGCCGGTCGCCACGACGAACGTCACGCCGGCGGCGACGGCGGCACGCACGGCGTCGCGGGTGCGCGGAGTGATGGTTTCGTTGTCGTCGAACAGGGTGCCGTCGACGTCGCAGGCGATGAGCGCCGGCAAAGTCATCTGACGGTTCCGCGTTCGCAGGTCGCCGGTCTGATCAATGCACTCCGCTCTGGTCCTGCCCCGGTCGGGTCACGCCGTCGGTGCCGTATTTCTGCACCCGCGCCTGCAACTCCGACAGGCGGATCGCCCGGGAATCATCCTGGGTGGGTGCGGCGCCGCCGAGCCGCCGCGGCACCCAGAACTCGCCCTCGGGGTGTGGGTACTCCTCCTGCACCCGGTACAACAGCACGTTCATCGCCTCGCGCAGCGCCGCGTTGAGCTGCTCGGGTGTGCCGTGCGGCGGCAGCGGGGGCCCGGCCGCGACGGTGATCGGAACCTTGTTGCGCCACACCTTTTTCGGATGATCCTTGGGCCAGATCCGATGGGCACCCCAGACGATGACCGGAACGACCGGGACCTGGGAGTCCAACGCCATCCGGGCCGCACCTCTCTTGAATTCCCGAAGCTCGAAACTACGGCTGATCGTGGCTTCGGGGTGCATCCCGATGAGCTCGCCCTGCCGCAGGCGCCGGGTGGCCAGCTCGAGCGCGTCGTGCCCGTTAGTGCGGTCCACCGGGATCAGCCTGGCATGGTTGATGACGTAGTTGACCGCCTTAACGTCGGCCATTTCCGCCTTGATCATGAAGTAGGCGCGCCGGCGCCGTTCACGCACGGCAAGCAGCGTCGGCAGCCAGTCAAGGTAGCTGGTGTGGTTCTGGGCCAGCAGGGCACCGCCCCGGTCGGGAATGTTGTCCAGGCCGCGATAGGTGAACGTCGTCCCCTGCATCGCGACCATCGGCGGGACGATCCACTCGCACAGCCGGTAAAACCCCTCGGGCATGTCGCCTCCTTCGCCTACCGCGACGGCCATCCACTGCGGCCGGCAGCCCGCGCCGCGGCCTCGTCTGCCTCCATCCGGGCAGCCTCCGCCATGGTCGGTGCACCTCCGCCCAGCCGGCGCGGTGTCCAGTACGCCCCGGGTTCGTGCGGATAATGCTGCTGTACATGGTGTAGCAGGTTGGTCATCGATTCGCGCAGGGCGGCGTCGGTCCGCGCGATGTCCCGGGCCGCCCGCACCGGCGCACCCACCTGCACGTGAATCGGCACTTTGGCCCGGCCCAGTGTATGCGGGTGGTCTTTGGTCCAGATCCGGTGCGCACCCCAGACGATCACCGGAACGATCGGGACGTCCGCGTCGATCGCCATGCGGGCGGCACCCGTCTTGAACTCCTTGAGCTCGAAGCTGCGGCTGATCGTGGCCTCCGGGTACACCCCGACCAGCTCGCCCTCGCGGAGCCGCTGCACGGCCACCGCGTACGCGCCGGCCCCCGCACCGCGGTCCACCGGAATCGTTCTGGTGTGCTTGATCAGGAAGTTGACGATCTTCACCTGCTGCATCTCGGCCTTGATCATGAACCTGAGCCGGCGGCGCCGCCGGTAAACTGCCAGCGCGGCGGGCAGAAAGTCGACATAGCTGGTGTGGTTGATCGCGATCACGGCGCCACCGGAGTCGGGGATGTTCTCCTCGCCGCCGTAGGAGATCCGGGTGTCGGTGGCCTGAACCGCCAGCCGCGCCAGGATCTCGAGCGTGCGAAAGACCGGCTCCGCCATCGATCGCTACTCCGGCGCTCCCGCGGATCCGGCCCGGCGCGCGGCGCGAGCGGCCGCCTCCTCGGCGTCCATCCGGGCGGCTTCGGCCAGCGACGGGGCACTGCCGCCCAACCGGCGCGGCACCCAGAACTCACCCGCCGGGTGCGGCCCATACATTTCCTGGGCCCGCTCCAGCAGGTGTTGCATCCGTGAGTGCAGCAGCCCCTTCAATTCCTCGACGCCCAGTGTCGGTTCGATCGGTTCGCCGACGACGACCATGATGGGCACCTTGGGGCGGAACAGCTTCTTGGGGTGCCCCTTGGTCCAGACGCGCTGCGCGCCCCAGACGATCACCGGAACGATGGGCACCCCGGCTTCGACGGCCATCCGCGCCGCACCCGACTTGAATTCCTTGATCTCGAAGCTGCGGCTGATCGTGGCTTCCGGGTAGACGCCGACCAGCTCGCCGTCCTTGAGGTTTCTGACCGCTTCCTCGTAGGAGGCGCCCCCGTTCTGCCGGTTCACGGAGATGTGCCGCAGGCTGCGCATGATCGGCCCGGTGATCTTGTGGTCGAACACCTCCTGCTTGGCCATGAAGCGGACCTTGCGGCCCAGACCCTGCTGGTAGGCGGGCAGACCCGCGAACGTGAAGTCGAGGTAGCCGGTGTGATTGATGGCGATGACCGCACCCCCGCTTTTGGGCAGGTTTTCGGCGCCCATGACCGTGATCTTGAGACCCTGTATGCGCCATATCAAGCGGGCAAGTTGAATGACAGTCCCGTATACCGGTTCCACAGCTGATCAGCCTAGTGCTCCCGGCTGTGAGTCAGCCGAAGTGCCGAAAAAGAAGATGCCGCCCCACGCTAAGCTCGGAGGCTGAAAAAGCCGTTACCCGGCCGCGGGCCGCGCAGGTCCTTTGAGCGGCCCCAGGAAGGTGTTTGTGCAGGTCACAAGCGTAGGTCACGCCGGATTTCTGATTGAGACGACCGCGGGCAGCATTCTTTGCGACCCCTGGGTCAATCCCGCATACTTCGCGTCCTGGTTTCCGTTCCCCGACAACAGCGGCCTGGACTGGGACCGGCTGGGGAACTGCGACTACCTCTACGTGTCGCACCTGCACAAGGATCACTTCGACGCCAAGAATCTGGCCGAGCACGTCAACAAAGACGCGGTGGTGCTGCTGCCCGACTTCCCGGTGCCGGACCTGCGAAACGCGTTGCAGGAATTGGGTTTCTACCGGTTCTTCGAGACCAGCAACTCGGTCAAGCACCGGGTCAGCGGCCCGAAGGGCGACCTCGAGGTCATGATCATCGCCCTGCGGGCGCCGGCCGACGGCCCGCTCGGCGACTCGGCGCTGGTGGTTTCCGATGGCGAGACGACGGCGTTCAACATGAACGACGCCCGGCCGGTCGATCTCGACGTACTGAGCTCGGCTTTCGGACACATCGACGTGCATATGTTGCAGTACTCCGGCGCGATCTGGTACCCGATGGTGTACGACATGCCGGCCCGCGCCAAGGAGTCGTTCGGTGTCCAGAAGCGGCAGCGGCAGATGGACCGCGCCCGCCAGTACATCGCCCAGGTGGGCGCGACGTGGGTCATCCCGTCGGCCGGGCCGCCGTGTTTTCTGGACCCGGATTTGCGTCATCTCAACGACGACCACGGCGATGCGGCCAACATCTTTCCGGACCAGATGGTGTTCCTCGACCAGATGCGCACCCACGGCAGCGACGGCGGCCTGCTGATGATCCCCGGCTCGACGGCGGACTTCACCGGCACCACCCTGAATGCGCTGCGTCATCCGCTCCCCGACGATCAGGTCGAGGCGATCTTCACCACCGGGAAGCGGGCCTACATCGCCGACTACGCCGAGCGGATGGCGCCGGTCGTGGCCGCCGAGCGCGCAAGCTGGGCGCCCGCCACCGGGGAACCACTGTTGGAGCCGCTGCGTGCGTTGTTCGAACCGATCATGTCCCAGAGCGACGAGATCTGCGACGGCATCGGCTATCCCGTCGAACTGGTGATCGGCCCGGAGACCGTCGTGCTCGACTTCCCGAAACGCGCCGTGCGTGAACGGATTCCCGATGAGAAGGTGCGCTACGGTTTCGCCATCGCGCCGGAGTTGGTCCGCACCGTACTGCGGGATCGGGAACCGGACTGGGTAAACACCATCTTTCTGTCCACCCGATTCAGGGCGTGGCGCGTCGGCGGCTACAACGAATACCTGTACACCTTCTTCAAGTGCCTCACCGACGAACGGATCGCCTACGCCGACGGCTGGTTCGCCGAGACGCACGACGATACGTCATCGGTCACGCTGGACGGCTGGGAAATTCAGCGCCGCTGCCCCCACCTGAAGGCCGACCTGTCGAAATTCGGCGTGGTGGAGGGCGATACGTTGACCTGCAACCTGCATGGCTGGCAGTGGCGATTGGACGACGGGCGGTGCCTGACCGCGCGGGGTCACCAACTGCGAAGTTCGCGAGCATGAACGAAAGCCCGGGCCGGTCTTACGACGACGGGTTGGTTCAGCTGGACCGCGCGGCGATTACGCTGCGCCGCTACCACTTTCCTTCCGGAACGTCGAAAGTGATTGCACTGGAGTCGATTCGAGGATACAAGGCCGAAGGACTGGGCCTGCTCACGCATCGGTTCCGGATCTGGGGCAGCTCGGACTTGCGTCGCTGGCTGCCGCTGGACGTGAGCCGGCCGTTCAAGTCGACCTTGGTCACGCTGGACGTGCCCGGCATCCGGCCCAGCCCCGCCTTCACGCCGGCGCGACCGGAAGAGTTCAGCGCGCTCCTGGATGAGCTGCTAGGTCAGCGCGGTTAGCGTCGCGCGCGAGCGCGCAAAAGTCCGGCTGCGCCTGCCGTCCGCGCTGTCGCCAAGCCGAGCCCGCCAGTGCGCCCGCAGCTGCCCCGCGACCGGGCGTGTTGACGCTATTTCACGAAATCCCTTGGTGGACAACACTAATAGCCCGCGTCGAACCGACAGATCCAGCTGCCGCCCAGGATTTCTCCAGCCGCAAGTGGTGCTACGGGAATCCTCAACATAACCACTTCACGTAGCGACCGCGCTGCGAAACTCCGTGGGGGCATTGCGCGTGAATTACGGCCGCCTGAACGGCAGGAGCCCAACTCCGGGCCTGCTCAGACCGCCGGCTTGGCTGGGCGAGTTTCAGTCCGGAGCGCGGCGCGGTCCGGTACGGTTGCCCAGCATGTGGATCACCGTGCTGGTACTGGCCGGCGCGGTGATCTTCGAACCGATACGCGTCGGGCTGGTGATACTGCTGCTCAGCCGGCGGCGCCCGCTCTTGCAACTGCTCACGTTTCTGTGCGGTGGCTTCGCGATGGGGGTCGGCGCGGGTCTGATCGTGCTCTTCGTCCTCAGGGCCGCGCCGGTGGTCGGCCACTTCAGCGTGGCGGAGGTCCAGATCGCATCCGGGCTCGTCGCTTTGCTCGTAGCCGTCGCGCTGGCAACCAATGTCGTGCGGCGCAGGATTGCCCGCACCGCGCCGGTGGACGCGACAATCCGCGGCGGTGGCGGCGTTGCCCTGCTTGAAGGGACCGCGCCGAACGGCCGGCAGCAGGTGGCCGAACGAGCACGCGCCTTCTTACGGGGCGACTCACTAAGTGTCGCAGCGGTTAGCGGGATGGGGGCTTCGTTGCCGTCCGCGAACTACATGGGCTCGATGGCCGCCATCCTCGCCTCGCACGCCGCACCGGTCGCGCAAGTGCAGGCGTTGGTCGCCTTCAACCTGGTGGCGTTCACCGTGGCCGAGATCCCACTGATCGGGTACCTGGCGGCGCCGCAGCGCACGCGCGCCTTCATGGCCGCGCTGCAACACTGGCTGCGATCCCGCGGCCACCGCGACATCGCCGTATTGGTGGCGGCCGGGGGTTGCTTCATGCTCGTCCTCGGGCTGATCAACCTCGGTGCGAGGTAGGTAACCCAGCCGCGCCGCGGCGGGCCGCTCGGTTCGACGTGCCGGCCGCTCGAATCGCTAGGTGGCGCGCTCGGCGAGCGCCTGCCGGGCCGCGTTGTACCCGGGGATGAACGTGATGCCGGGTCCGCCGTGGCAGCCCGCGCTGCCCAGGTACAGCCCCTCGACCGGGATCGGCTGACCCCGAAACCCTTTCGGGCCGGGCCGGTTCGGCCCGATCTGGTTCGGGTTGAGCAGGCCGTGGCAGTAGTCGCCGCCGGGGGCGCCGAACATCACGCCCATGTGCTTGGGCGTGAAGGTGGTGTGCCGGATGATGCTGCGTTCGAAGTTGGGCGCCAACCGGGTGATCTTGTCGATCACCCGCTGACCCATCTCGACCTTCGCCGCGCCATAGTCGGCGCCACCCTCGATCGGGAACCACAACGCGAACGCCGACGCGGCGTGTTTGCCCGCGGGTGCCAGGTCCGGGTCGTTCTGCGTGGGTATCTGCAACACCACCGTCGGGTCGGCCGGGACGATGCCGCGCCGGCAATCCTCCCACTGCTGCTGCACTTCCTCCGGCGTGCAGAACAGGCCTATCGACGCCTGCATGGCCGGGTCGTTGAGCGCCTCGTAGGGCGCGGCGAATTCCGGCGCCTCGTCGAGCGCGAAGTGCATCTGCAGGTAACTGCCGCGGTGATCGGTGCGGGCATATCGCTCCCGGATATCGCCCGGCAGCAGGGCCGGGTCGATCAAGTCGTTGAGGGTGGTGTCGGGCGCGATGCCGGAGACGACGATCGGGGCCGTCAACGTCTCGCCGCCCTCGGTGCGCACCCCACTCACCCGCCCGTCCTCGACGAGGATCTCGGTCACCTTCGTCCGCAGCCGGACCTCGCCGCCGTGGCTCTGAAGCAGTTCGCTCAGGTGGGCGGTGAGCGCCCCGATGCCGCCGCGCAGCTTCTTCATCTGCATGGTGTCGCCGTCGGGGACACCCAACCCGAACGCCAGCGCGGCCGCGCTGCCCGGGGTGGCGGGCCCGCGATAGAGGGTGTTGACGGCCAGCACGGTCATCGAGCCGCGCAGCGCACCGTGCTTCTCGCGGTCCGGAAGGTAGCGGTCCAGCACGTCGGTGACCGAACCGAACAGCATGTCGTCGATCGCTGACCGTTCGAATTCGTTTGTCGCGCAGGCATACATCTCGTCGTAGGTCTTGGGCTCCGTTCCGGCTTCGAAGCGGCCCAGCGCCCGGGTGGGTGCCTGGCTCCAGGCCATCAGTCCCGCCATCCCGTTGACGGCGTCCGCCCCGTGCACCTCGTTGAGGTGGGTGAACAACTTGATGGGGTCGCTGTACTGGATCAACGGATCGTCACCGACGCCGCGCACCGCAACCGACATCACATCCAGGTCGATCGTCGGCAGGGTGTCCAGGCCGAGCTCGTCGACCACCACCTTCGAGGTGGGAAATTGCACCGAGCCCGCGATCTCGAACCGGTAACCGTCGAAAAGCTCCACCGTGGAAGCCATTCCGCCGGCGTACAGCTTGGAATCCAGGCACACCGTCCGCAGTCCGGCCTTCTGCAGCAGCACCGCCGCGGCCAGACCGTTGTGCCCGGCACCGATAACTATCGCGTCATATTCAGTCATGTCCTGCCCTCCAGCAATGGAGGCTGGCACGGTCGCAAAGTTTTGTCAATTATGACGAAACTTTTATCGCGCCTCGGTGACCCAGGCGTCGGCAATGCCGGCCCTCAGCGATTCCAGCGCCGCGTGGCACATCCGCGCCAGCTCGCCCAGCGACCGGTCTTCGCCCAGCATCCAGAACTCCATCGCGCCGAAAACTCCCGCCGCGATGCAACGCGCGATCACCGCCGCGCGCAACCGCCCATCCAGTGTCCCGTTCGCCGTGCAGCTACGCCGGTACAGCTGCGCCTGAATGACGCCGGCGAAGTCGGCCTCGACTTCCTGCATATGCCGAACGATGCGGCCGGGATCGAGTTCCCCACCCCGCAGCGCGGCTATTTTGGTCACGGCCTCAACGTCATACGGGAACGAGAAGATGGCCGATTGCACCGAGTCGATGATCGGCTCATCGGCGGGCCGGGCATCCAGTGCGGCACAAAACCAGTTCAGTCCGGTGTAGTCGGCAAACAACAGATCGTGCTTGGACTTGAAATGGCGATAGAAGGTCCGCAGCGAGACCCCGGCGTCCGCCGCGATCTGCTCGGCCGAGGTCTCCTCGACACCCTGCGCCAGGAATCGCACCAGGGCGGCCTGGATCAACGCCTCCCGGGTGCGCTCGCTGCGCACCGTCTGCGCCGGCCTGACCATGCAAGTACGGTACCTCAGCCATCTTTTGTCAGTATTGACAAAACTTCGGCTCTGGGGTGAGACTGCCGCCATGGTCTCGCTTCTTGTGCATGCAGTTCTCGGGCTCAGTGTCATCGGCTGGATCGTCGCCTCAAACTCGAAGGTCTTCGCCCGGCCGGCCGGTGGGCCGTTGTTCTCCCCGCTGGAATGTGTGTATTACGTCGTCGGCATCGTTTCGGTCGCCCTGGGCTGGTATTTCAATGTCACCTTCGTCCAGCAGTACTCACACGGCTCCACCAACCCGCTGTGGGGCGAGCACGGGAGCTGGGCCGAATACATCAAGCTGATGTTCACCAATCCGGCCGCAGACTCCGCCAGTCAGGACTACACGATCGCGAATGTGATTCTGTTGCCGCTGTTTACGATCGTGGACGGCTACCGCCGTGGGTTGCGGCACCCGTGGCTGTACTTCGTGTCCAGCCTGTTCACCAGCTTCGCGTTCGCGTTCGCGTTCTACTTCGCCACCATGGAGCGGCAGCGTCGGCATGAACGAGTTCGCGAGACGGTGGACGCCTAGTTTCCGTCCGCCCAGCGCCGGGCCCACTGGTCGAGGGGATCGAGCGCCTCGCCCAGCGACCGGCCGGCCTCGCTGAGCTCGTAAGACTGGTCGTCGCGCTGGACGACCAGGCCCGCGCCCGACAGTTCGCCGAGACGGTCATACAAGACGCTGGGAGACATCCCGTCGCAGCGCTCCCGCAACGACCTCGCCCCCAGCGGACCGTCGCGAAGCTCCCACAGGATCCGCAGCGACCAGCGCCGCCCGAGGAGATCGAGGGCCGCCATGAGCGGCCGCCCGGTCGTCGACCCCCGCACGGGGCGCCCCGGTCGAGCCACCGATTGACGTTTCGGATTCCGTAACGTAGCTTTCTTGTCCATGGTTACGGAAATAGTAACGCCTCGCATCGACGCCCTCGACCCGCCGTACGAGGCCGCGGTGGCGGCCCTACTGCAGAAGATGATGCCGCCGGACGTGCCGCCCATCGCCCTGTTTCGCGTCGTGGTGCGCAACATGCCGATGGCCGAGGCCATGACGCTCTGGGGCGGTTACGAGCTGAGCCGCGCGTTGTCGCTTTCCCTTCGCGACCGCGAGATCGTGATCGACCGCACCTGCGCTCGCTGCGGCTGCGAGTACGAATGGGGCGTGCACGTCGCGTTTTTCGCGGACAAGGCCTGTCTCGATCGCGCGCAGGTCCACTCCTTGACCCACGGCGGCGCCGACGATCCGTGCTGGACGGCCGAGCGTGATCGCCTACTCGTCCGCGCCGTGGATTCGCTCTACGACCGTCGAGACATCGACGATGCCCTCTGGACGGCGCTGCGCGCCGAATTCGACGAAAGCCAGATCCTCGACCTCACGATGCTGTGCGGCTGGTATCACGCGATCAGCTTCACCGCGCGTGCCGCCCGGGTCCCGCTCGAGGCGGGCAGCCCCACCTTCAGGTCGGTTTGACGGCGCGCCACCGTTGCCGCCCACCTAAGGGGTGGATCTGGACATCGGCGAATCCCGCGTTGCGCAACCGCGCACCCAGATCATCGGGCGCGATCGGGTTGTAGGTGTCGGCGATGTGCAGCAGCCGGAAGGACAGCGACGGGACACCGTCGCTGCCGGCGAACACCCCGCCCGGCCGCAGCACCCGGAACGCCTCGGCGAAGAGCCGGTCCTGCAATTCGGCGCTGGGCACGTGGTGCAGCATGGTGAAGCACACCACCGAGGTGAAGTGATCGGCGGGCAGCCCGGTGTCGGCTCCGTCGCCGTGGATGATGCGGGCCCGGTCGCCGTAGCGGCGCTCAAGGCGGTCGGCCATCGCGGCGTCGACCTCGACGGCGGTGAGCGAATCGGCCCTGTCCAGCAGGGCGCGCGTCGTCGCCCCGTAGCCCGGGCCGATTTCCAAAGTCCGCGAACCCAATTCGACGCCGTCCAACGCCCAGGGCAACAGCTGCCCCGCCACCGCTTTCTCCCAGGCCGCCGAGCTACACCGGCGCCGGTGCAGAAGATTCATTCCCATAACCGCGACGTTAGGCGCACCGGGGGAAGGCGCACTTCCGATATTCTGCCGTGTTATGGCGGAAATCAGCCACCACGGTCCGGCGACATCATCGCTGGCGCTGCCGCCGGGGGCCCGGATCGATCGGCATCGGCATCCCTTGCACCAGGTGGTCTACCCGTCCTCAGGCGCGGTCTCGGTCACCACCCCGGCCGGCACCTGGATCACGCCGGCGAACCGGGCGATCTGGATCCCGGCGGGCTGCTGGCACGAACATAAGTTCCACGGCCCCACGCAGTTTCACGGCGTCGCACTGGATCCCCGTCGCTATCGCCGCGGGCCGGCGGCGCCCGCCGTGCTGGCGGTCAACCCGTTGATGCGGGAACTCATCATCGCGTGTTCGCAGACCGATCGGACCGACAGCGACGAGCACCACCGGATGCTGGCCGTACTGCACGATCAGTTGCGGGCGACCAGCGCCGGCGAGCCGCTGTGGATTCCCACGCCCGTCGACGGCAGGCTGCGCGAAGCGTGCGCGTTGATCGCCGACAACCTGGCCGCGTCGTTGACGCTGCCGCAGATCGGCCAGCGGATCGGCGTCAGCCAACGCACCCTGAGCCGACTGTTCAGCGACGAGCTGGCGATGACCTTTCCGCAATGGCGCACCCAGCTCCGCCTGCAGCGCGCCCTGGTGCTGCTCGCCGAGCGGCACGACGTCACGTCGGTGGCAGCCGAATGTGGTTGGGCCACAACAAGTGCCTTCATCGACACCTACCGGCGAGCCTTCGGTCACACCCCGGGCCGGCTGACGAAGGCGCGCTAGCTAGCTGATCGGCTCGAGCAGCTCCGTGCCGACGAACGGCACGAGCGCGTCGGGCACCCGCACGCTGCCGTCGGGCTGTTGGTGGTTCTCCAGGATCGCCACCAGCCACCGGGTGGTGCCCAGCGTGCCGTTGAGGGTGGCCGCGGTCTGTGGCTTGCCGTTGGCGTCGCGGTAGCGCGTCGCCAGCCGGCGCGCCTGAAAGGTGGTGCAGTTCGACGTCGATGTCAGCTCGCGGTAGGTGCCCTGCGTGGGAACCCATGCCTCACAGTCGAATTTGCGGGCAGCCGACGACCCGAGATCCCCTGCCGCTATGTCGATGATCCGATACGGCACCCCGATCTGGGCCAGCATCTCGCGCTGCCAGCCCAGCAGCCGTTCATGTTCGGCCTCGGCTTCGGCGGGCGTGCAGTAAACGAACCCTTCGACCTTGTCGAACTGATGCACCCGGATGATGCCGCGGGTGTCCTTGCCGTAGCTGCCGGCCTCCCGCCGGAAGCACGACGACCAGCCCGCGTAGCGCAGCGGCCCGCCGGACAGGTCCAGGATCTCGTCGGCGTGGTAGCCGGCCAGCGGCACCTCGGAGGTGCCGACGAGGTAGAGGTCGTCGGCCTCGACGCGGTAGATCTCGTCGGCGTGGGCGCCCAGGAACCCGGTGCCGGCCATCACCTCGGGGCGTACGAGCACCGGCGGGATCATCGGGATGAAGCCGTTGTCGACGGCCAGCCGCAGCGCAAGCTGCAGCAGCCCGAGCTGCAACAGGGCGCCCCGACCGGTCAGGAAGTAGAAGCGCGACCCGGACACCTTGGCGCCGCGTTGCATGTCGATCAGCCCCAGCGACTCGCCGAGCTCCAGGTGGTCCTTCGGGTCTTGCAACGGAGCGGGCTCGCCCACCACCTCCAGGACGCGGTATTCGTCCTCCCCGCCGGCGGGCACCCCGTCGATGACGACGTTGGAGATCGCCATGTGTGCGGCGGTGAACGCCGCCTCGGCCTCGGCCTGCTCGGTCTCGGCGGCCTTCACCTGCTCGGCCAACTCCTTGGCGCGCGCCAGCTTGGCGGGGCGCTCCTCGGGGGACGCTGCGCCGACGCTCTTGCTGGCCGACTTCTGTTCGGCGCGCAGCGCATCGGCCGACGAGATCGCCGCCCGGCGGGCGGCATCGGCCGCCAGCAAGGCGTCGACCAGCGCCGGATCCTCGCCCCGGTTGAGTTGCGAGCGGCGCACGGCGTCGGGGTCTTCCCGGAGCAGCTTCAGGTCGATCACGGCCCTGACAATACTTTTTCCGCTCCGGCCGGCGGGCAGAGCACCCACTTGCCGTCGTCCCAGGACTCACATCTATAACGTTTGTCACACTCCACAGGTGCTGCTGTCAGAATGGAGCCGATGTCGCCAGCGCCCGAGACGGACCTTCCGGAAGCCCCGGAGTCCGATGCCCATTCCGCCGAGCCGGAACAGCCGCAACCCGGCTTCCGGTGGCCACGCAGTCTGCAGGCGCAGGCGACTCGGCGCGCCCTGTTGCTGACCGCGCTGGGCGGCCTGTTGATCGCCGGGCTGGTCACCGCGCTGCCGGTGGGGGGCACCGGCGCGGGGCGGCTGTCCGGCTATCTCGACGGCAACCCGGTACCAACCACCGGAAGCAAGAGCGACGCCGCCTTCAACAAGGCCTCCAGCGGTGACTGCCTGATCTGGCCGGACGCCACTCCGGAGTCGGCGAAGATCGTCAACTGCGCCGACGACCACAAGTTCGAAGTCGCCGAATCGATCGACATGCGGACGTTCCCGGGCGCCGAGTACGGCCCCAACGCCGCTCCCCCCTCGCCCGCCCGCATTCAGCAGATCACCCAGGAGCAGTGCGAGTCCGCCGTGCGCAACTACCTGGGCCCCAAGTTCGATCCCAACAGCAAGTTCACCGTCAGCCTGCTGTGGCCCGGTGACCGGGCCTGGCGCCAGGCCGGCGAGCGCCGCATGTTGTGCGGGCTCCAGCTGCCCGGCCCCAACAACCAGCAACAGGCCTTCAAGGGCAAGGTCGCCGAGGTTGACCAGTCCAAGGTCTGGCCGGCCGGCACCTGCCTGGGCATCGACTCGACCACCAACCAGCCGGTCGATGCACCGGTCGAGTGCGCGGCGCCGCACGCGATGGAGGTGACCGGCACGGTCAACCTGGCCGAGAAGTTCCCCGGCGCGCTGCCGGCGGAGCCCGACCAGGACGGGTACATCAAGGATCTGTGCACCAAGATGACGGACGCCTACCTGGCGCCGGTCAAGTTGCGCACCACCACCCTGACGCTGATCTACCCCACCGTGCCGCTGGCCAGCTGGACGGCCGGCAGCCGCGAGGTCGCCTGCAGCATCGGCGCTACCTTGGGCAACGGCGGCTGGGCCACCCTGGTCAACAGCGCAAAGGGCCAGCTGCTCATCAACGGGCAGCCGCCGGTGCCGCCGCCCGACATTCCCGAAGAGCGGCTCACCATGCCGCCGATACCGCTCCAGGTGCCGGCTCAGGCCCCGCAGAGCCAGGCCGGCGCGCCCCCGGAGATCCCGCCGAACAATCAGCACCTCCCGGGTCAGCAGCCAGCGGTAGCGCCTCAGGCGCCCGCCTCGGACAACCCGGCTCCCCAGGCGCCGCAGGCCCCACCCCCGGCGGACGCCGGAGCGCCACCGCAGGCTCCGCCACCCGCGGACGGTGGGGCGCCACCGCCGGCCAACCCGGCGCCGGAGGCGCCGCCCGCGCCGCCGCCCGGGGGCTAGCCGCGTGCCCGCGCGGATGGATCCCCAGCGGTTCGACGAACTGGTGTCCGACGCGCTCGACCTGATCCCGCCCCAGCTGGCGGCCGCGATGGACAACGTCGTCGTGCTGGTCGGCGACCGCCATCCCGAGGACGGCGAACTGCTCGGGCTATACGAAGGGGTCGCCCTCACAGAGCGGGACTCCGACTACGCCGGCTCGCTCCCCGACGCCATCACCATCTACCGCGAGGCGCTGCTGGACGTCTGCGATTCCGAGGATGACGTCGTCGAGGAGGTGGCGATCACGGTGATCCACGAGGTCGCCCACCACTTCGGCATCGACGACGACCGGCTGGAAGAACTGGGTTGGGCCTGACGGCCTGTCAGCCGCGCCGGATTCATGGGCGCGGCATCCCGGATTTGTCCGCGGCCGGTGCTATGAACGGGTTATGAGTGCTGACTGCCGCGACTGCCGGGCAGGCTTAGATCACTGTCACGGCACCATCATTCGCCATTCCCTGCGCCGCTCGGAGTGCACGGAGCCGGATTGCTTCAGCCCCGAGCTGTTGCCGCACGCCTTCGTGATCGACTGCGACGCCGTCGGCTGCGAGTGCTTCGAAGCGGTCGCGCTGGCCGTTTGACCGAGCGTCAGCCCATCGGGTCGGTGCTCGAGTGCACCGCGTCCGCGACGGGACTGGCGTCGGACTCGGGGTAGAACGGCGGCGTCAGGGCCCCCCATCGCAAGCAGCTCCACCGCCCGTCGGTGATCGGGGCCAACACCACCGATTCGGCGTTGTCCAGGTGGTTGTCCAGCGCGAAGCCGGCGTCCACACCCGCCAGCACGGCGGCGGCCAGTCGAATCGCCGCACCATGGCTGACGACGACGATGTCGCCCGTCCAGTCGTGGTCGTCGAGGTAGCGCAGGCGCAGGTCGGTGAGCACCGGCACGTAGCGGTCCAACACGTCGTGGCCGGTTTCTCCGCCGGGCAGCGGAACGTCGAGATTCCCGTGATGCCATCGCTGGTAGATCGCGTTGAATTCCGCTACCGCGTCGTCGTCGTTGCGGTTTTCCAGGCCACCGACCTGGACCTCGTGAATTCCGCTCACTTCGACGGCGGCCATCTCGAGCTCGCCGCCGATGACACCGGCCGTCTGCGATGCCCGGATCGCCACCGAGTGCGCCAGCAGCCCGGGCCGTCCCGTACCGCGCGCGAAGGCGCGGGCCTGGTCGCGGCCCAGCGGCGTCAGCTCCGCCCCCGGCGGCCGGGTGTCCAGCCTGCGTTCGACGTTGCCGTACGACTGGCCGTGTCGCAAAAGCACCAGCCGGCCGGTCACAGCTCGATTCCCCCGGCCGCAGTTCCCAATTTTCCTTCGCGTAGCCGCGCCAGCCAGCGGGCCGCCTCGTCGGCCGGCGGCGGCAGCACCCCGGCGGGCGAGCCCGTCGGCCAAGATCCCAGGTATCGCACATCGGCACAACGTCGGTGCAGTGCTTTAAGTGCCTCGGCGACGGCGTCGTCGTCGATGTGGCCCACGCAGTCGGCGAAGAAGACGTAGGTGCCCAGCGCGGTCCGGGTCGGCCGGGACTCGATCCGCGTCAGGTCGATGCCGCGGATCCCGAATTCGGTGAGCGCGCCCAACAACGCACCCGGCGCGTTGTCGATCCGTAGCACCACCGCCGTCCGGTCCGCCCCGCTGCGGGGCGGCGGCGGGCCCGGCAGGCCCACCAGGAGAAAGCGCGTGCAGGCGTTGGGCTCGTCGACCACCCCGTCGGCCAGCGCGGCCAGTCCCCAGCGGGTGGCGGCCAGGGGCGAGGTCACCGCGGCGTCGGCCTGTCCCTCGGCCACCTGCCGCGCCGCGTCGGCGTTGGAATACGCCGGCCGGGGCTCGGCCTCGGGCAGGTTGGCGGCGACCCACCGCCGCACCTGCGCCGCCGCCACTGGAAAGGCCGCCAGGGTGCGCACGGCGTCGGCCGGGCAGCCGGGTTTGACGACGATCGTGAACGCGACATCCAGGGTTGTCTCGGCGAAGACTTGCAGGGGCGACCCGATGGCCAAGCTGTCCAGCGTGGGCGTCACCGACCCGTCGATCGAGTTCTCGATCGGGACGCAGGCGTATTCGGCGCCGCCGTCGCGCACCGCGTCCAGCGCCGCGGCGGTGCTGTCGACGGGCAGTCGCCCGACCTCGTCGGGCCCCTGGCCGGGAACCAGACCGGCGGCCGTGATCTGCAACAGCGCCGCCTCGGTGAACGTCCCTTCCGGACCGAGATAAGCGATGCGGACCACGCCCCAACCCTAGCGGCGACCGGCGGCAAACCGCTCTTGCGGCACCCAGCCATCTAAGTTAACTTAGGCTTACCTAATCTAAGGAGAACGGTGTTACCCCTGACCTGCCCCGCCCCGACGACGGCCGAACGTATCCGCAGCGCGTGTGTCCGAGCCGGTGGCGCGCTCCTGGCATTGGAGTCCGCGCCCGCGCGCCAGGACCCCGCCGTGACGCCCGTGCATCACCTGCTGCCCGACGGGTCCTTCGCGCTGGCGATCCCCGGTGAGCGCGAAGGCCGACCGGACGGCGCCGTCGCCGGGTCGCAGGCGCTCCTGGAGTTGACCGACTACGCACCCCTACCGCTGCGGGAGCCGGTGCGCTCTCTGGTGTGGGTGCGCGGGCGGCTGCACGAATTCCACCCGTCCGAGGTCGCCGAGACGGTCGACCTGATCGCCGCCGAGTGGCCGCACCCCGCGTTGCTTCAGGTCGACACCCCGCGATGCGCGCCGTCCGACGGGCAGGAACCTCGCTACACCCTGGTCCGGCTGGAGGTAGCGTCCGTCGTCGTCACCGACGCCACCGGCGCCGAGCCCGTCAGCGTGGCGGATCTCCTGGCGGCCCGGCCCGACCCGTTCTGCGAGATCGAGTCGAACCTGCTGTGGCATCTGGACACCGCCCACAGCGACGTCGTTGCGCGGCTGGTGTCCCGGTTGCCCGCGCCGTTGCGCCGCGGGCAGGTGCGCCCGCTCGGGCTAGACCGCTACGGCGTGCGGTTCCGCGTCGAAGGCAAGGACCGCGACCACGACGTCCGGCTGCCGTTCCACAAGCCGGTGGACGACATGACCGGGCTGAGCCAGGCCATCCGCGTGCTGATGGGGTGCCCGTTCATCAACGGCCTGCGCGCCCGCCCGTAGCCCAACCCGTCGTGTCGGGCGGCCCCGGCCGCGTACGTTAACCGGGTGAATGGCGATCGACCACCGCACCGGCCCGAACCGCGCACCGAGCCGTCACAGGTGATTCGCCGCGCGACCCGCCCGCCGACACCGGCCGAACAGACCACGCCGCTGCGGCGGGCAACGCCGCCGCCCCCACCCCCGCCGCCTCGCACCGTCGACCCGCCGAGCCCCCGTCAACCGCCCGGACCTCCGCCACGGCCCACCGCTCCGCGCACGCGCCGCAGCCGTGGCTGGCGCCGGTGGACGCGAGCGGTCGCGTCGGCCCTGGTGATCGGCGTGCTGCTGGTCGGCATCGGCGTCGTCTGCGGGGCCGTCTGGTTCGATAGCAGGCTGCACCGCGACGAGATTCTGACCGACTACCCGGGACGCCCCGGGCATGGCCGCGGGACGAACTGGTTGCTCGTCGGGTCGGATAGCCGCCAGGGGCTCAGCCCCGAACAGCAGGAGGACCTGGCCACCGGCGGCGACATCGGCAGCAGCCGCACCGACACCATCCTGCTGGTACACCTGCCCGAGCTGTGGTCCGGCGGGCGGGTGACGATGGTGTCGATACCGCGCGACTCCTACGTCCCGATCCCTGGCCACGGTAAGGACAAGATCAACGCCGCCTTCGCGATGGGCGGGGCACCCCTGCTGGCGCAGACGCTGGAGCAGGCCACCGGGTTGCGCCTCGACCACTACGCCGAGATCGGATTCGGCGGATTCGCCGGCTTGGTCGACGCGTTGGGCGGGGTGACGGTGTGCCCGACGGCGCCGCTCAGCGACCCCCTGGCCGGCATCGACCTGCCGGCCGGTTGCCAAAAACTCAACGGCCGCAACGCCCTCGGGTACGTCAGGACGCGCGACACCCCCCGGGCGGATCTGGACCGGATGGTCAACCAGCGGCAGTTCGTCGCGGCGCTGCTGCACGCCGCCGCCAGCCCCGCGGTGTGGCTCAACCCCTGGCGCTGGTACTCCGTGCCGCACGCGCTCGCCGACGCCCTGACCGTCGACCGCGACGACCACGTGTGGGACCTGGCCCGCCTCGGCTGGGGGCTGCACGGCTCGCCCACCACCATGACCGTCCCGATCGGTGAGTTCACCAGCGGTGACGCCGGGTCGGTAGTGGTGTGGAACCACGATGAGGCCAGCCGGCTGTTCGAGGCGCTGGCGGCGGACGCCCCGGTGCCTACCACTCCGCCGGACTAACCGCCCGCGCGGCCGTTCTCCAGATACGCCTTCGTGCGACCCGGGTGGTGGGTGGCAAGCCAGGCCACCCCGACGTCGCGGCAGAAGTCGAGGTCCTCGTACTCGTCGACGTTCCAGCAGTACACCGCCCGGCCCTGGGCGATCGCGCGGTCCGCGAGCTGGGGATATTCCTTCAACGTCGCCAGCGACGGGCCGACGGCGGTGGCACCGACGGCGGTGGCCGCGCCGCTGGTCAGGTAGCGCGCGGTCCTGCCGAGCAGCACGGTCGGCAGCAGCGGCGCGGCTCGCCGGATGCGCCAGACCGCGGCCGCCGAGAACGACATCACCACCGCGCGAGACCGGTCGGCGGAGGCGGGCGCGGCGATGCCGAACCGGTGCAACAGCGCGAGCAGCTTGGTCTCCACCAGCGAGCCGTACCGCACCGGGTGCTTGGTCTCGATGAAGAGCTTCACCGGACGATGCCAGTCCAGAACGAGGGAAACCAGGGCATCCAGCGTCAACAAACTGGTATCACCGTGTGCGCCGTCTTCGCGCCAGCTGTCGTGCCACGCGCCGTACTCGAGCTCACGAAGCTCGGCGAGGGTCATGGTGCTGACCAGGCCGGCCCCGGTCGAGGTTCGGTCCAGCCGGCGGTCGTGTACGCACACCAGGTGGCCGTCGCGGGTCAGGCGCACGTCGCATTCCACACCGTCGGCGCCCTCTTTGAGGGCGAGGTCATAGGCCGCCAGCGTGTGTTCGGGCCGCGCGGCCGACGCGCCGCGGTGGGCCACCACAAAGGGGTGCCCGGCGAGCACCTCCTCGGCCCACGTCATACGCCTAATGCTGCCGCTTCCTGACCCTCGAGCTCAACCGGACGTGCTGCCGGCGCGTCCGGAACGACGACCCAGCGGTGCGCGGGGCGTTCGACCGGTTTGCGCTCGAATCCCTCGAAGACCCGGGCGGCCGCGGCCACCGTGAGCCCCGCGATCAGGTAGGCGAAGACCATCGCGATGGTGTTGTTGGCGATGCCTTGGGAGTCCCTGGCGAAGCTGGTGACCATGGCAAAGACGGAGACCAGGTAGCTGGCGACCCAGGCGATCCACCACTCGACGATGGATCGGCGTATCCGGGCGTAGTGCTCCTCCAGGATCGCCAGCTCGATGACGTAGACCGGCGCCCACAGCAGGTTGGCCAACGGCACCACACACCCGGCCCACAACGCCCGGGTGGACCGCGGCTCCGGCAGGCCGTGGTGGGCGAACACGGCGGCCCGCCGCGCAATGAGCCAGCGGATCAGCATTGCCCCGGAGGTGAGCACCGCCGCAATCGCGGCCACGCTGGCCAGGATGCCGAGCCAGTCCGCCCCGGCGGCGACCCACGAGTTCAGCAGGGTATTCCGGTTGAAGACCAGCAGCATGTACCGCACGACATAGATCAGCGCGGCGATGGCGAGGACGAGCACGCTCACGAACAGCGTGGTGCGGATCATCGCTGCCGATGGCCCGGCGTGCGCGGGTTTCTCGGCCGCCGCGGTGGCTTGCCCGACGCGGTCGGCCAGGCCCCAACGCGGCATCACGGCATAACGCGGGGTGGGGCCGAGTGGGCGCCTTGCGTGCCGGGTGGGCGGCGCGGCGCCGGGACGCACCGCTATCCAGCGAAAGCCCGGCGGTAACCGTGGCGGGGTGCGCTGCCAGCCCCGAGCCCCGGACGGTCGGCTCGCCGCCGCGGCGCTGGGTGCGCTCCACCGCGGACCGGGGGCCGGCGTTTCCGGCAGGGGCGCCATCAGTGCCCCCTGACAACGGGGACACCACGCGCGTTGCCGCTCGCGCACGTTCCACCGAGTGCCGCATTGGGAGCACACCTGGATCACCGGACTAGCGTAACCGCGCGGCGATGCGCGCCGCGGGACGCTCCGCGATGGCTGGAGTGCGGCCGGTCGGCTATCTGCTCAGCTATCACGGCCTATCCACAGTTTCCACAGGTTTATCCACATGGCTTCAGTGGGTAAGGGAAGCGTTACTACAGCTTTACCGGTTAGTCGTGGCGCCACTGTGGATAACACCGCGGTTACGAAGCCATACCATCGACAGCCCAAAACCGCCGTTGAGCGAAATGGATTGCCTTGCTAAGCATCCGCGCGAGCGGCTGCAGATCGCCCCGTCGGACCGGCTTTCCCGCGGTCGCCCTCAACACGCAGCTCAGAGCATCATTTTCCAAGCCGGCCCGGAAGCGCTATGATCGCCTTCGCGAAAAATTGTTTGTGACTCACCTCACTACCGCGAGGTGAGGAGCGGGTGAAAGGCGATAAATGGCCACGCATTCGTTCGGTCCGGGATCACCGGCCCCCTCGAAGTCGTACTCCGGCTCGCCCGCGTGGAATCACAGTTACAGCGTCGCCGCATTGCGCGCCGGGCTGATCGCACTGGCGCTGCTGGCGGTGCTCGTCCTCATCGTTCTGTCTTGAACCTGCGCTGAGCGGGTATCCGCCTTCGGAGCTCATAGCGGTCTTTCTTGCGGTCCGCGCAGTCATGGAGCAGGGTTGTCTACGGCTGGCCGCCGCGTGGTAGGCCCGCGAATGAGCGTAAGAAGACAACCGAAGAAAGGAACGCCGTGGCTGAATACACCCTGCCCGATCTGGACTGGGACTACGCAGCGTTGGAACCGCACATCTCGGGTCAGATCAACGAGATCCATCACACTAAGCACCACGCCACGTACGTCAAAGGCGTGAACGACGCCGTTGCCAAACTCGAAGAGGCACGCGCCAATGACGACCACGCCGCGATCTTCCTGAACGAAAAGAACCTGGCGTTCCACCTCGGCGGCCACGTCAACCACTCGATCTGGTGGAAGAACCTGTCGCCGGACGGCGGCGACAAGCCGACCGGGGAGCTGGCCGCCGCGATCGACGACGCGTTCGGATCGTTCGACAAATTCCGCGCCCAGTTCAGCGCGGCCGCCAACGGCCTCCAGGGTTCGGGCTGGGCGGTGCTGGGATACGACACGCTCGGCAGCAGGCTGCTCACCTTCCAGCTCTACGACCAGCAGGCCAACGTCCCCCTCGGCATCATTCCCCTGCTGCAGGTCGACATGTGGGAGCACGCCTTCTACCTGCAGTACAAGAACGTCAAGGCGGACTACGTCAAGGCGTTCTGGAACGTCGTCAACTGGGCCGACGTGCAGAAGCGTTACGAAGCCGCGACGTCGAAAACCGGCGGGCTGATCTTCGGCTGAGTCCATCTCGATCGACATGGGCGTCGCGCGGTTTGCGCGGCGCCCCTGTCGTTTGTCCGGCCGCGAACAGGGCAATCCGAAAACATGTGCGCCACTGGCCGTGTCGGGTTGCACGGCGCCGGACCCGCAGGCATGCTGAATTACTCGAGCTACCAGTGTGGTTAATCGGACGGAGGCGTCGCGCGGAGGTCGAAAATGGAGACTGGGTCTGACCGCCCGATAGGGGTTTCCCCTTTCCATGCTCGTGGCGCCCTGAAAGGGTTCGTGATCTCCGGGCGTTGGCCCGATTCGACCAAAGAGTGGGCCCAGTTGCTCATGGTCGCGGTCAGGGTCGCGTCATTACCCGGATTGCTGTCCACCACAACGGTTTTCGGCGCCCGCGAGGAGTTGCCCGAGGAACCCGAGCCCGGCACCGTCGGCCTGGTGCTCGCCGAGGGCACGGTCTTCGGCGACTCGGCGATTCAGCCAGGCTATTTCGCCGACCATCAGCCCCCCGCGCTCCTGATGTTGCATCCGCCCTCGGAGACCACCCCGTCGTTGCCGGAGTGCAGCGGGGCGGCGTCGGGATGCGTCCTGCTCCCCGGGTTGCCATACCTGGGACTCGAGCATCGGGCCGCCTGGGTGGAAGCGGAGGCCGACGGGACCATCACCTCCATGGTGAGCCGCGTCGGCGTCGACCCCATCAGTCATCCTGATACCGCAATTCTGGCGATGCTGCTTGCGGCATGAGCAATTGCTCGAACCGGAAATCGGACTAGCGAACTCGATCGCTGTTCTACTCCAGCCGGCCATTGATTCGAGGCCGCCGACACCGCACTCCGGTCCGTTCCCGGATTCCACACCGGCGCCTCGCCCCGCAACGGTGACGCGGCAGGCCTGGCCAAGGACGGGGTTGCCGCGACGGCCAACGGACCGCGTTTCGCATTTCGGATAGGTCCACGAGCGGCTGCTTTCCGGCCTCGGAGCGCATCCGGCAGCAAATAAGGCGTTAAGCGAACATAAATTGCTGCCCGGTTGCGGTGCGACCGCCCAGCACGTTCCCACCCTACCCCTTGCCGGGTCCGGCGAGGTCGGCCCGCCACCTAGGTGCCGGAGCCGAATTCTGCGGATAACCTGTGAGTTTCGCTGATTTAGTGGACACCCCAGCGAATCAGTTAGACGCTCGTCAAGTGTGGCATCGGCAAGCCCCAGCTACGCCTGGACCCAAACCGCGGGGGTTTGCACCTAGTTAGGGGAACCAAGCCTCGCTACCATGATCAGCAAATACACCTAGGTAATAGTTCACTTCTACAGCCAAGTGGAGGTCATATCCAATGAGCACGACGTTCGCTGCTCGCCTGAACCGCCTGTTCGACACGGTGTATCCCCCGGGACGGGGGCCGCACACCTCCGCGGAAGTGATCGCGGCGCTCAAGGCGGAGGGCATCACGATGTCGGCTCCCTACCTGTCGCAGTTGCGTTCGGGGAACCGCACCAACCCGTCGTCGGCGACAATGGCGGCATTGGCCAACTTCTTCCGCATCAAGCCGGCCTACTTCACCGACGACGAGTACTACGAGAAGCTCGATCAGGAGTTGTCGATCCTGGCGACAATGCGCGACGACGGCGCGCGCCGCATTGCCGTGCGCGCCTCGGAGTTGTCCCCCGAGGCCCAACACGAGGTCATGCAGCGGGTCAACGAGCTGCGCCGCGCGGAGCACCTGGACGTCTAGCGGACGCCCGGGTTGGTAACCGGTTGGCCCGGGGCCGACCTGGAGGCCTTGCGCACGCCCATTCCGATTAGGGTTGGCTCACGGATCGCGCACGCGCGAAAGCGATAGCCACGAGAGACCGGGGAGGCGGCCGGGAATGGCCCTGTTCCGCAAGCGAAAGAGTCGCGCGACGCGTCGCGCCGAAGCCCGTGCGATCAAGGCCCGCGCGAAGCTGGAGGCCAAGCTCGCCGCCCGAAACGAGACTCGCCGGTACAAGGCCGCCCACCGGGCGGAGGCCAAGGCGCTCAGGGCGCAGATCAAGGCCCAACGGGACAGCGACCGGAACGCCCTGAAGGTGGCCGAGACCCAACTCAAAGCGGCGCGCGAGGGCAAGATCTTCTCGCCGACGCGGATCCGCCGGGCACTCACGGTGTCCCGGCTGCTCGCGCCGATCCTCACTCCGGTCATCTACCGGGCCGCCGTCTCGGCCCGCGCGCTGATCGACCAGCGCCGCGCGGACCAACTCGGGATTCCGCTGGCCCAGATCGGGCAGTTCTCCGGCCACGGCGCACAGCTGTCCGCCCGGATCGCCGGAGCGGAGAAGTCCCTGCGGACCGTGCAGGAAAAGAAGCCCAAGGACGCCGAGACCAAGCAGTTCGTGTCGGCCATCACCGAGCGGCTCACCGATCTGTCTGCGGCCGTCACCGCCGCCGAGAACATGCCGGCCGCACGGCGCCGGGCGGCCCACGCCGCGATCTCGTCGCAGCTCGACGGCATCGAGGCGGACCTGATGGCCCGGCTCGGGTTGAGCTGACCAACGAATGGGACTGCCCCGCATCTCGACCCGCGCGCGGCGGGCGGCGCGCCTCCCGATCGCGGTGGTGGCTGCTCTCGGCCTCTATCTCGGCTCGGCGGCGCAGCTCCCGGCGGCGTGGGCGCACGTAAACGCCAGCAGCGACAATGCGGTGCGCGGCGCCATGGCGATCGTCACCTTCCAGGTGCCCAACGAATCGAACACGGGCGCGGCAACCACCGCGCTGAGCGTCGCCCTGCCCAACGTGGCCTCGGCGCGCACCGAGAGCATGCCGGGATGGACGGCCAAGCTCGATCGCGACGCGGCATCGGGTGCGGTGCACTCGGTGACGTGGACGGCGGCGCCGGGCGCCGGCATCGGCGTAGATCAATTCGCCCTGTTCCGGATTTCGGTGAAGTTGCCCGACGCGGAGACCGCCGGCTTCCCGGCCACACAGACCTATTCCGACGGCACGGTCGTGAAGTGGGACCAGCCGCCGCAGCCCGGTGGCGGTGAGCCGGAATACCCGGTGCCCACGCTGACACTTTCCGCGGGACCGGTAGCGTCGCACGGCCATCATCCGCCTTCGGCGGCACCGGCCGACCAGGCGGCCGCGCCCCCACGGCCGAGATCCGCGGACAACACCGCCCGGGTGTTGGGCGGCGCCGCCCTGGTCGTGGCCGCACTCGGAATCTGCCTTGCGCTGATCCGCCGACGGGCATGAGGCGGTTGGCGATCGCCGCGTGCGTCGGTGCCCTCTTGGTGATCGCACCGTTGACGGCGCCGGTCGCGTCGGCGCACGCAGCCCGGGTAGCCACCGACCCGGCGGACAACGCGGTCCTCGCGACGGGTCCCGAGCGGGTGAGCGCCACCTTCAACGAACAGCTGCAGACCACGTTCGCGGCCATGACCGTCGTCGGGCCCGACGGCAACGTGTGGTCCACCGGAGACCCGACGGTGCGTGGCGCGGCGGTCGGCATCGACCTGCGGCCGCTGGGACCGGCCGGCGCCTACACGGTGAACTACCGGGTCACCTCCGCGGACGGCCATGTGGTCTCCGGATCATGGTCGTTTCGGCTGACGGTGCCGGGCACCGGCACGCCCGGGCCCCCGGCGGGTGGCGCCCCTGCCGGCGGCGATATCCCGGTCTGGCCGTTCGTCGTGGCGGCGGCGGTGCTTGTCGCCGGGGGCGCCCTGTGGGCGGTGCGGCGCAGACCGTGACCGGCGGCCGAGGCGCCCGCACTCGTGCTGGCATGATGGGTTCGAAGAACCCGCGTGGGCTAGAAAACTACTGAAAGATTGCTCAAGGAGCGGCCGCATGGCAGACCCGCAGGATCAACCCGGCAGCGAACCCGACGGCGCGTCGACCCCGCCGCCGGAAAAGAAGCCTCCGGCCAAGGCCGCGAAGAAGGTCGCGAAAGCGCCCGCCAAGAAAGCACCCGCGAAAAAGGCGCCCGCCAAAAAGGCGCCCGCGAAGAAGGCACCGGCGAAGAAGGCGCCCGCAAAGGCCGCCGAGCCCCCGGCAAAGACCGTCGAGCCGCCCCTCGAGGTGCGGCAACGAATCGAAACCAACGGCGACCTCGCGGCCGCCGCCAAAGACGTAGCGGCGCAAGCGAAATCCACTGTGGATGCCGCCAATAACCCGGTTTCTCCCAACGCTCCGGCGGCAGCGGCACTGACCCAGTCGCCGCTCCCGTTGATCGTCGCCCTGGCCGTCAGCCTCCTGGCGATCCTGTTGATCCGGCAGCTGCGCCGCCGCTGACCGCCGCCGTAGCCGCTACCGTGTCAGACGTGACCGTGTCATTCCAGCCGACCGCAGACCTGGTCGACGACATCGGACCCGACGTGCGCAGCTGCGACGTCCAATTCCGCCAGTTCGGTGGCCGCCCCCAATTCGCCGGACCCATCAGCACGGTGCGCTGCTTCGAAGACAACGCGTTGCTGAAATCGGTGCTCTCGCAGCCGAGTGCGGGCGGGATACTGGTCATCGACGGCGGCGGCTCCCTGCACGCGGCACTGGTCGGCGACGTCATCGCCGAGCTGGCCCGCTCCAACGGCTGGGCC
This sequence comes from Mycobacterium sp. 852002-30065_SCH5024008, assembly GCF_001665645.1. Lineage (NCBI taxonomy): Bacteria > Bacillati > Actinomycetota > Actinomycetes > Mycobacteriales > Mycobacteriaceae > Mycobacterium > Mycobacterium sp. 852002-30065_SCH5024008. The sequence goes on from NZ_LZSZ01000192.1 coordinate 28,325, forward strand.
GGGCTCGTCGTCAACGGCGCGGTGCGCGACGCCGCCGCGCTGCGCGGCCTCGACATCGGCATCAAGGCGCTGGGCACCAACCCCCGTAAGAGCACCAAGACCGGCGCCGGCGAGCGCGACGTCGAACTCACGCTGGGCGGGGTGACGTTCGTCCCGGGCGAGATCGCCTACTGCGACGACGACGGCATCGTCGTCGTGAAGCCCTAAACCGCTACCGGCGCACGCTTTTTCGCGAAGCGCAGGCCCTCATCGGCAACCTTGCCGCGCCGGATCGTGCGCATGTCGAAGAGGTAGTTCTGCTTGAGCCGCCACGGCGCGCGGGACCCCGACTTGGGCAGCATGTCCATCGCCCGCTGGAAGTAGCCGGGACTGAAGTCCATGAAAGGCAGCTCGTCGACGTCAGGGCCGGGATGCTGCGGCTCCACGAAGTCAAAACCGTTGTCGTCCATGTAGTTCAGCAATCGGCAGACGAATTCGGAGACCAGATCGGCCTTCAGCGTCCACGACGCGTTGGTGTAGCCGAAGGTGATCGCGAAGTTCGGCACCCCGGAGAACATCAGGCCCTTGTAGGTCATCAACGATGTCAGCTCGATCGGCTGACCGTTCCGGGTGGGCCGCACCCCACCGAGCAACTGCATGTTCAAACCCGTTGCGGTGACGATGATGTCGGCGTTGAGCTCCTCACCCGAGGTGAGCCTGATTCCGGTCTTGGTGAACCGGTCGATGGTATCGGTGACGACGTCCGCCTTGCCGTGCCGGATGGTCCGGAAGAAATCGCCGTCGGGTGCCAGGCACAGCCGCTGGTCCCAGACGTTGTACCGGGGTCCGAAGTGCTTCTCGACGTCGTAGCCCTGCGGGAGACGGCGCTTGGCCATCGTCATCAACGTCTTGCGCATGTAGGCCGGACGCTTCCGGGACAGCTGGTACTGGAAGGTGCTGAACGCGATGGCTTTCCAGCGGTTGGCGATGTGCGCCAGGCGGTCCGGCAGCAGTTGGTTGGCGCGTTCGGCGAACGGGTCGACCCCGGGCAGCGAGCCGATGTAGGTGGGCGAGCGCTGCAGCATCGTGACGTGGCCCGAGCCCGAGTTCACCAGGGCCGGGATCAGCGTGATCGCGGTGGCGCCGGAGCCGATGACGACGACCTTCTTGCCCGTGTAGTCGAGGTCCTCCGGCCAGTGCTGCGGATGGACGATGCGGCCCTCGAAGTCGTCGGCGCCGGGGAAGGTGGGCGAATATCCCTCGTCGTAGTTGTAGTAGCCGGTGCATGCGAAGAGGAAGGAGCAGGTGAGCTCTCGCTGCTGGCCATCGGACTCGACGGTCACGGTCCAGCGGTTGTCGGCGTCCGACCAATCGGCTGCCAGAACGCGCTGACGGTAGCGGATGTGGCGGTCGATCTTGTTCTCGACCGCGGCCTCCTTGATGTAGGCCTTGATGTCGGGGCCGTCGGCGATCGATTTCGCCGATCGCCACGGCTTGAACCGGAAGCCGAGGGTGAACATGTCCGAATCCGACCGGATGCCCGGGTATTTGAACAGGTCCCAGGTGCCGCCCAGGTCCTCGCGGCGTTCGAGGATCGCGTAGCTCTTGGTCGGGCAGCGCTCCTGCAGGTGCCACGCCGCGCTGATGCCCGAGATGCCGGCGCCCACGATGATCACGTCAAGGTGCTCAGTCATGGCGCCACGTTATCAACGGCCTGTCGACTCAGTCAACAGGGTGTTGAAACTTTCGACACGGTGTAAAGTAACGCCCGTGACTAGCGTCGGCCAGACCCGTGCCCTGCGTGGCCGCCGCGCCATGCGTCCCTCGGGTGACGACCGTGAGCAGGCGATCCTCGCGACCGCCGAGCGGCTGCTCGAACAGCGCTCGTTCGCCGACATCTCGGTCGACGACCTGGCCAAGGGCGCGGGACTGTCGCGCCCGACGTTCTACTTCTATTTCAAGTCCAAGGACGCGGTGCTGCTGTCGCTGCTGGAACCGGTGATCGCGCGCGCCGACTCCGAGTTCGACGGCGCGGTGCAGCGGCTGCCCGCGGATCCGCGCCGGGTGTGGCGCAACGGCATCAAGGCCTTCTTCACGGCCTTCAGCACGCACCGCCGGCTGGCGCGCGCCGCCACCGAAGCGCTGGCGACCAGCTCCGAGCTGCGCGTCGTGTGGTTGGGCTTCATGCAGAAGTGGATCGACCAGACGGCCGCGATGATCACCGCCGAACGCACACGCGGGGCCGCGCCGGAGACGATCCCGGCGGTGGACCTGGCGACCTCGCTGAACCAGATGAACGAGCGGACGATGATGGCCGCCCTGTCCGCGGAGACGCCGGCGGTGGATGAGGACCGGGTCGTCGACACCCTCACCCACATCTGGGTCACCAGCATCTACGGCGAATCCAGCTAGCCGTCACCGGCGCGTGCGAACATATGTTCGTGCGGTGCGATGCGTCCATCCTGCACGCGGACCTGGATTCGTTCTACGCGTCCGTCGAACAGCGCGACGACCCGACGTTGCGCGGCCGCCCGGTGATCGTTGGCGGCGGGGTCGTGCTCGCGGCCAGCTACGAGGCCAGGGCCTACGGCGTGCGGACCGCGATGGGCGGGGCGCAAGCGCGCCGGCTGTGCCCGCACGCGGTGGTGGTACCGCCCCGGATGAGCGCCTACAGCCGCGCCAGTGACGCCGTGTTCGAAGTGTTTCGCGACTGCACGCCGATCGTGGAGCCGCTCTCGGTGGACGAGGCGTTTCTGGATGTCGGCGGGCTGCGCCGGGTTTCCGGGACACCGGTTCAGATCGCCGGACAGCTGCGAGCCGACGTGCGCGACCGGGTCGGCCTGCCCATCACCGTGGGCATCGCGCGCACGAAGTTTCTCGCCAAGGTCGCCAGCCAGGAGGCCAAGCCGGACGGGCTGCTGCTGGTGCAGCCCGACCAGGAGCTGACCTTCCTCCACCCGCTGCCGGTGCGGCGGCTGTGGGGCGTGGGTGCCAAGACGGCCGACAAACTCCACGCCCACGGACTCGTGACCGTCGCAGACGTCGCCGAGCTGAGCGAGTCGACGCTGGCCTCGCTGCTGGGCGGCGCCATGGGCCGCCAGCTGTTCGCGCTGTCCCGCAACATCGACCGCCGCAGGGTGACCACCGGTGTGCGTCGCCGGTCGGTGGGCGCGCAACGGGCGCTGGGCCGCGCCGGCAACACCATGTCGGCCGCCGAGATCGACGCGGTGGTGGTCAACCTGATCGACCGGATCACCGGCCGGATGCGCGCCGCCGGGCGCACCGGCCGCACGGTGGTGCTGCGGCTGCGTTTCGACGACTTCGGGCGGGCGACGCGGTCGCGAACGCTGCCCTGGGCGACGTCCTCGACACAGCCGATCCTGGGCGCCGCGCGGCAGCTGGTTGCGTCGGCCGCACCCCTGATCTCGCAGCGCGGGCTGACGCTGGTCGGCTTCGCGGTGTCGGGGATCGACCGCAGCGGCGCCCAGCAATTGGCGTTGCCGCTTGACGGGGAATCGCTTGCGGTGGACGCCGCGGTCGACCAGGTTCGTCAGCGCTTCGGTAAATCCGCCCTCACCCGCGGGGTGTTGGTCGGCCGTGAACTGGGTATAGAGATGCCGCACCTTCCCGACTGACCGATTTCGCCGGTGTCGGCTAATTGTTCTCTGCCCCAAATGTTTTCGATGATTTGAGGTTGGTTTGAAATAGCCTGAGGCGACGGCTTGCCCGACGGTCTGCTTGCTAAGGTGGCGAAAACCCGACCTCGAAAGTGAGCAACTGAACACGATGCCGCCGCCGCATCAAGCCCGCGACAGCGGCCCGCCCCGCGAGGGCCTCCTGCTCGGTTACAGCGCGGTACTCGCGTTATCCGCGGGCTTCGTCAACGCGGTGGCGCTCCTGATCCTGGCGTTGCCCGTCGGCAACCTGACCGCGATCACCACCCAGCTGGGCATGAACACAGCCAACCCGTGGCTTTATGAAGGCCACGTGCTCGGCGCGATCTTTTTGGGCTTCCTGGCGGGCGCGACCATTGCCGGGGCGATCCTCGCGCCCACCGATGCCCTCGCGGGCCCGCGCCACGCCGTGGTGCTGTTCCTCGAGGCAGTGTTGCTCGTCCTTGCCGCGGCCGGGGTCGAGGAAACCGTGGTCAAGGCGCAGATCAATGCCCTGGGGATCGAGCAAACCGCGGTACAGGCGCTGTTCGCCGCCGCAGCCCTTGGCCTGCAAAACGGGATGACCTCGAGCTTCCGCGGGATGGCGATCCGTACCACCCACTTCACCGGGACCGTCACCGACCTCGGGCTGATGCTCGGCCGCAGTCGGCAACACGGGATCAAAAAGTGGAACACCGCGATTCTGGCGACGACGCTCGTGCTGTTTCTGGGAGGCGGCGTGGCCGGGATCGTGTTCGGCGCCGAATTGGGCGGCTACGCGTTGCTCATCCCTGCGGCGACCTGCGCGGCCGTCGCATGCGCCAACGTGTGGCAAACCCCCGGCCGCCGCGACGAACCCGTACCCGAGCACGCGGAGACGGTGCAGGTCTGAGCCGTCTCAATTCGAGCCCGTCCACTCCAGCAGCTTGTCGGCCGGCCAGGTGTTGACGATCCGGTCGACGGGCACGCCCACGTCCACGGCGCGCTGCGCGCCATAGCCGAGGAAGTCCAGCTGGCCTGGCGCGTGCGCGTCGGTGTCGATGCTGAAGACGCAGCCGATCTCCAGCGCCAGCTGGAGCAGCCGGGTCGGCGGGTCCCGGCGTTCGGGCCGCGAGTTGATCTCCACCGCGGTGCCGTGATCGCGGCAGGCGGCGAAAACCGCTTCGGCGTCGAACTTGGATTGGGGCCGGATGCCGCGGTTGCCGGAGACCAACCGGCCGGTGCAGTGGCCCAGCACGTCGACGTGTGGATTGGAGACGGCGCGCACCATGCGCCGCGTCATCGCGGCGGCATGCATCGACAGCTTCGAATGCACGCTGGCCACGACGACGTCGAGGCGCTCGAGCAGCTCGGGCTCCTGGTCGAGGCTGCCGTCCTCGAGGATGTCGACCTCGATCCCGGTCAGAATGCGCATCGGCGCGAACTGGTCACGCAGCTTGTCGATGACGCCGAGTTGCGCGCGCAACCGTTCCGGCGAAAGCCCGTTGGCGATCGTCAGCCGCGGCGAGTGGTCGGTCAGCGCGCAATATTCGTGCCCCAGCGCGGACGCGGTCGCCATCATCTCGTCGATCGGTGCCGACCCGTCCGACCAGTTCGAGTGCAGGTGCAAGTCCCCGCGTAACGCAGCACGGATGTCCCCTCCACCGAGATCCTGGGCGGCGGAACGCAATTCGACGAGAAGTTCGGGTTCGCGACCGGACCAGGCCTGGTCGATGACCTTTGCGGTTTTGGGACCGATGCCCGGCAGCGATTGCCAGCTGTTGGCCTGGCCGTGTCGCTCGCGAGCCGCGTCGTCGAGGCCCTCGATGATGTCGGCGGCGTTGCGGTACGCCATCACGCGCCTGGGATCCTGACGGCTCCGGTCCTTGTAGTAAGCGATCTGCCGCAAGGCGGTTACCGGGTCCATGACTCCAGTGTGCCCGGCTGGATTACCAGAACTGCCCGACGAGGAAACCGGCGAGCAGCACGCTGAAGCCCCCGATCTCGCCGGCGATCAGCAAGGCCATGAAGAGTCCGGTTCCGGGCGCGGGATCCTCAAATTGGTTGACGGTGTCGCGTCGCGCCCCGTGTGCGATGTAGCTGAGGATGGCGCCGACGAAAAAGATGACGACCACGCCGGCCGCGGTCAGGTTGACCCACGTCGGCCAGCCGCTGAGCTCGACGAAGACGGCCAGCAGCAGCGTCGCGAAAGAGTAGAGCAACGCGGCCCGGTGCGCGATGTCGACGTAGGGATGGGCGCGATGGTCGGCCGCGGCCATGATCTGCCGGTATTTCCACACCCCGAGGACCAGCGCGAGCAGGAAGATCAGCCCGGCCGCCAGCAGGGTGACCTTGGTGTCGAGTCCGAGGGAGTAGGTCATCGCGCGGTTGAGTTTAGTTGCCCTTCATAAAGATCGGCTAACGTCGATTTCATGCGATTCGCCTTCAAGACCTCCCCCCAAAACACCACCTGGGCAGCCATGCTGGCCGTCTGGCAGGCCGCCGACGATATCGACGTTTTCGAGTCCGGGTGGACCTTCGACCACTTCTACCCGATCTTCTCCGACGCCGGCGGGCCCTGCCTCGAGGGTTGGACGACGCTGACCGCGCTGGCGCAGGCGACCAAGCGGCTGCGGCTGGGCACCCTGGTCACGGGGATCCACTACCGGCACCCCGCCGTGCTGGCCAACATGGCCGCGGCGCTCGACATCATCTCGAATGGACGACTCGAGTTGGGGATCGGCGCCGGCTGGAACGAGGAGGAGTCGGGCGCGTACGGCATCGAGCTGGGCAGCATCCGGGAACGCTTCGATCGGTTCGAGGAGGCGTGTGAGGTGCTGACCAGCCTGCTCAGCCAGGAGACCACCGATTTCGACGGGAAGTACTACCAGCTCAAGGGCGCGCGCAACGAACCCAAGGGCGTGCAGCGTCCCCATCCACCGATCTGCATCGGTGGCAGCGGGGAGAAACGAACGCTGCCGATCACCGCGCGCTACGCGCAGCACTGGAACTTCGTCGGCGGTCCGCCCGAGGTGTTCGCCCGCAAGCGCGACGTGCTGGCCGCGGAATGCGAGAAGATCGGGCGCGACCCGAAGGAAATCACGCTGTCCGCCCATCTGCGGCTGGACGAGGAGCGCAACTACCAGAAGGTCGTCGAAGAGGCCGCCGGGCTGGCGGCCGAAGGACTCGACCTGGGCATCGTGTACATCAACCCGCCGCACGACCCCGCCGTCTTGGAACCGCTCGCCGAGGCCATCCGCGATTCGGGGTTGCTCGATTGATCCGCCCGGTCCCCCGTATGTCGCGCCGAGCAAACCCCTCCGCGGCACCCGAAGGCGTTCAGTCGGGCGGTTATACCCCGAAGATCAGCAAATCGTCGGCGGTTACCAGGCGCTCGTGTTTAGCGGGGAACTCGCGGCTCTTGACCGGGTGACGAAACCAGGACCAGGCGATTCGCCCCATCCGTGATCGAGGTACGGGATTGATGTGCACAGTGATCACTCCTGCGATCGTTCCGTTCAGCCGGGGCCCCGATCCGATGCCCGTGTGACCGAGCCCACAACAGGCAATTAGACACCACCGCCTGGCAAACGGGGGGCGACTCGCCGACAGTTGGTACTTCTGTTTCTGGTGTGACTTCTGTGACTACTGAAGCGGGACCGCGGTCGGCTTGACCGGCGCCGGCAGCGCGGTCGCACCCATCAGGTACCGATCGACGCCCGCGGCCGCTGCCCTGCCCTCAGCAATCGCCCAGACGATCAGCGACTGGCCGCGACCCATGTCCCCGGCGACGAACACACCGGGGACCGACGTGTCGAAGTCGGCACCGCGCGCGACGTTGCCGCGGTCGGTGAGCTTGACTTCGAGATCGGTGAGCAGGCCCTCCTTTTCCGGGCCGACGAATCCCATGGCCAGCAGCACCAGGTCGACCTCGAGCTCGAAGTCGGAGCCGTCCACCTTGACGAACTTGCCGTCCTGCATGGTGACCTCGTGCGCTTTGAGCGCCGTCACCCGGCCGTCTTCGCCGATGAACTTTTCGGTGTTCACCGAGAACACCCGCTCGCCACCCTCTTCGTGCGCCGACGACACCCGGTACATCAGCGGGTAGGTCGGCCACGGGGTCGACTCGGCGCGCGTGTCCGGTGGCCGCGGCATGATCTCGAACTGGTGCACGACGGTCGCGCCCTGCCGGTGCGCGGTACCCAGGCAGTCCGCCCCGGTGTCACCGCCGCCGATGATGACGACCTTCTTGCCTTTGGCGGTGATCGGGGGTTCCCCGTCGGGCCCTAGGACGTCGTCGCCCTCCTGTACCCGGTTACCCCACGGCAGGTACTCCATCGCCTGGTGGATCCCGTCCAGGTCCCGACCGGGAACGGGCAGGTCCCGCCCGGCGGTGGCCCCGCCGGCCAGGACCACCGCGTCGAAGTCGGCGCGCAGCTGTTCGGCGGTGATGTCGACCCCGACGTTGACACCGGCGCGGAATTCGGTTCCCTCGGCCCGCATTTGGTCCAGGCGCCGGTCGAGGACACGCTTCTCCATCTTGAATTCCGGAATGCCGTAGCGCAGCAGCCCGCCGATCCGATCCGCCCGCTCGAAAACGGTGACCGTGTGGCCGGCGCGGGTCAGTTGCTGAGCCGCCGCCAAACCGGCCGGGCCCGAACCCACCACCGCGACCTTTTTCCCGGTCAGCTTGTCCGGGGGCAGCGGCACCACGAAGCCTTCCTCGAAGGCGCGGTCGATGATCTCCAGCTCGATCTGCTTGATGGTCACCGGATCCTGGTTGATGCCAAGCACACACGCCGGTTCGCACGGCGCCGGACACAGTCGCCCGGTGAAGTCGGGGAAGTTGTTGGTGGCATGCAGCCGCTCGATCGCGTCGCGCCAGCTGCCCCTGCGCACCAGGTCGTTCCATTCCGGGATCAGGTTGCCCAACGGGCACCCGTTGTGGCAGAACGGGATGCCGCAATCCATGCAACGGGTCGCCTGCTCACGCAGAGTGCCTTCGTCGAAGTCCTCGTAAACCTCGTGCCAGTCCTTCAACCGCAGCGGGACAGGCCGGCGCTTCGGCAGTTCCCGGTGCGTGTACTTCAGGAAGCCGCTCGGATCAGCCATGTGCGGCCGCCATGATCGCCTTGTCCACATCGACGCCGTCGCGCTCGGCTTCGGCGATCGCTTGCAGCACCTTCTTGTAGTCGCGCGGCATCACCTTGACGAAATGGCGTTGTTGACCGCGCCAGTCCGCCAGGATCCGCTGGCCCACCGCGGAATCGGTGGCGTCCACGTGGGCCTGGATGATGCCGTGCAAAAAGTCGGCATCGACTTCGTCCAGGGTCTCCACGTCGACCATCTCGATGTTGAGGTTGTCCGGAAGTTCCTCGTCCGGGTCGTACACGTAAGCCACACCGCCTGACATTCCCGCCGCGAAGTTGCGGCCGGTCCGGCCAAGAATCACAACCCGACCACCCGTCATGTATTCGCATCCATGGTCACCCACGCCCTCGACGACGGCATGGGCGCCGGAGTTGCGGACCGCGAACCGCTCGCCGACCACCCCGCGCAGGAAGGCCTCCCCGCTGGTCGCGCCGAACAGGATCACGTTGCCGCCGATAATGTTGTCCTCGGCCACGTAGTCCTGCGGGGCGTTGTCCGACGGACGCACCACGATCCGGCCACCGGACAGCCCCTTGCCGACGTAGTCGTTGGCGTCGCCGTAGACCCGCAACGTTATCCCCTTGGGCACGAAGGCGCCGAAGCTGTTACCCGCGGACCCGTCGAAGGTGATGTCGATGGTTCCGTCCGGGAGCCCTTGGCCGCCATACGCTTTCGTCACCTCGTGGCCGAGCATGGTGCCCACCGTGCGGTTGACGTTGCTGATGGTGGTGGAGAAGCGCACCGGCTTGCCGGAATCGAGTGCCTCCCGGCTCATCACGATCAGCTGCTGATCGAGCGCCTTGTCCAGGCCGTGGTCCTGCCGGGAACTGCAGTACAGGTCCTGGTTCATGAACGCCGACTCGGGCTCGTGCAGCACCGGAGCGAGGTCGAGCTTGTGCGCCTTCCAGTGCGCTCGGGCCAGCGTGGTGTCCAGCGCCCCCACCTGACCGACGGCCTCGTTGAAGGTGCGGAAACCCAACTGCGCCATGTACTCCCGGACCTCTTCGGCGATGAACATGAAGAAGTTCTCGACGAACTCGGGCTTACCGGTGAACCGCTCCCGCAGCACCGGGTTCTGGGTGGCGACGCCGACCGGGCAGGTGTCCAGGTGGCACACCCGCATCATGATGCAGCCGGCCACCACCAGCGGCGCGGTGGCGAAGCCGAATTCCTCGGCGCCGAGCAGCGCGGCGATCATCACATCGCGGCCCGTCTTGAGCTGACCGTCCACCTGGACCACGATCCGGTCACGCAACCCGTTGAGCAGCAGGGTCTGTTGTGTCTCGGCCAGGCCCAGCTCCCAGGGCGCGCCCGCGTGTTTCATCGACGTCAGCGGGGTCGCGCCGGTGCCGCCGTCGTGGCCGGATATCAACACGACGTCGGCGTGCGCCTTGGAGACGCCCGCCGCAACCGTGCCCACCCCGTTCTCGGAGACGAGCTTGACGTGCACCCGCGCGGACGGGTTGGCGTTCTTCAGGTCGTGGATCAGCTGTGCGAGATCCTCGATGGAGTAGATGTCGTGGTGCGGCGGCGGGGAGATCAGGCCGACGCCGGGTGTGGAATGCCGCACCTCGGCGACCCACGGGTACACCTTGTGTCCCGGAAGCTGGCCGCCCTCACCGGGTTTCGCACCCTGCGCCATCTTGATCTGGATGTCGGTGCAGTTCGTCAGGTAGTGCGACGTGACGCCGAATCGCGCGGAGGCGACCTGTTTGATGGCGCTGCGGCGCCAATCGCCATTGGGGTCGCGGTCGAAGCGCTTGACGTCCTCGCCGCCTTCCCCGCTGTTGGAGCGCCCGCCGAGACGGTTCATCGCGATGGCGAGCGTCTCGTGCGCCTCGGCCGAGATCGAGCCGTAGCTCATCGCCCCGGTCGAGAAGCGCTTGACGATCTCGCTGGCGGGTTCGACCTCTTCCAGCGGAACCGGGGGACGCACACCGCCGCGGAACTTGAGCAGGCCGCGCAGTGAGGCCATCCGCTCGCTCTGGTCGTCGATCAGGCGGGTGTAGTCCTTGAAGATCTTGTACTGGCCGGTGCGAGTCGAGTGCTGCAGCTTGAACACGGTCTCCGGGTTGAACAGGTGGTACTCACCTTCCCGGCGCCACTGGTACTCGCCGCCCACCTCGAGTTCGCGGTGCGCGCGCTCGTCGCGGCGGTCCAGGTAGGCCAGCCGGTGCCGAGTGGCGACGTCGGCGGCGATGTCCTCCAGGGTGATCCCGCCGATCGGGCAGCTCAGCCCCGTGAAGTACTCGTCGAGCACGTCCTCGGAGATGCCGACCGCCTGGAACAGCTGCGCGCCGGTGTAGGAGGCCAGCGTCGAAATGCCCATCTTGGACATCACTTTGAGCACGCCCTTGCCGGCGGCCTTGACGTAGTTGTTCAGCGCCTTCTCTCGGTCTTGCCGATCCGAGAAGCCGTCGATCGCGCCGCGGTCGAGCATGTCCTCGATCGACTCGAACGCCAGGTAGGGGTTGATCGCCGCCGCCCCGCACCCGATCAGCATCGCCATGTGGTGCACCTCGCGGGCGTCACCGGTCTCGACGACCAAACCCACGTGGGTGCGCGTCCGGTCGCGCACCAGGTGGTGGTGGACTCCGGAAACGGCGAGCAGCGACGGGATGGGCGCCATCTGCTCGTCGGACTCGCGGTCCGACAGGATGATGACCCGCGCACCGTCCTCGATCGCGGCCGATGCCTGTGCGCGTACGTCATCGAGCGCCGCCGCCAACCCGGCGCCGCCCTCGGCAACCGGGTACAGGCAACGAATCACCTTGGACCGCATGCCATGCGGGCGCCCGTTGACCTCGTCGTCGGGATTGAGGTTGACCAACTTGGCCAGCTCGTGGTTGCGCAGAATCGGCTGCTGCAACGCGATCTGGTGACAGGAGTGCTCGGTCGGTGTGAGCAGGTCGCGCTCGCCGCCGGTGGTGCCCTGCAGGCTGGTCACCACCTCTTCGCGGATGGCGTCCAGCGGCGGGTTGGTCACCTGCGCGAACAGCTGCTGGAAGTAGTCGTAGAGCATCCGGGGCCGCTGCGAGAGCACCGCGACCGGGGTGTCGGTGCCCATCGAGCCGATCGGCTCGGCACCCGTGCGCACCATGGGCGACACCAACAGGTTGAGCTCTTCATAGGTGTAGCCGAATGTCAACTGCCGCTTGACGAGTCGTTCATGGGGCATCCGCACGTAGTCGCCCTGCGGCAGCTTGTCCAGGGGAACCAGGTTCCGGTCCAGCCATTCCTGGTACGGGTGCTCGGCGGCGAGTTCGGCCTTGATCTCCTCGTCGGAGACGATGCGCCCCTGGGTGGTGTCCACCAGGAACATCCGGCCGGGCTGCAGGCGCATCCGGCGAACCACCTTCGCCGGGTCCAGGTCCAGGACGCCGGCCTCGGAAGCCATCACCACCAAGCCGTCTTCGGTGACCCAGATTCGGGAGGGGCGCAAGCCGTTTCGGTCCAGCACGGCGCCCACGATGGTGCCGTCGGTGAACGTGATCGACGCGGGGCCGTCCCAGGGCTCCATCAACGAGGCGTGGAACTCGTAGAACGCCCGCCGCGCCGGGTCCATCGACTCGTTGCGTTCCCACGCCTCGGGAATCATCATCAGCACCGCGTGGGCCAGGCTGCGGCCACCCAGGTGCAGCAGTTCGAGCGCCTCGTCGAAACGCGCGGTGTCCGAGGCGCCCGGGGTACAGATCGGGAACAGCTTCTCGACGTCGGCTTCCGTGCCGAAGATCTCGGTCTTGATCAACGCCTCGCGGGCACGCATCCAGTTCTCGTTGCCGGTGACTGTGTTGATCTCGCCGTTGTGGGCCACCCGACGGAACGGATGGGCCAGCGGCCACGACGGGAAGGTGTTGGTGGAGAACCGCGAATGCACGATGCCCAGCGCGCTGGTCATCCGATCGTCTTGCAGGTCAAGGTAAAACGCCTTGAGCTGCGGCGTGGTCAGCATGCCCTTGTAGACCATCGTCTGACCGGAAAGGCTTGGGAAGTAGACGGTTTCGCGACCGGGTCCGTCCTGCCCGGGCCCCTTGGTGCCGAGTTCGTGCTCGGCGCGCTTGCGGACCAGATAGCAGCGGCGCTCCAGCGTCATGTCCGATGCGCCGGCCATGAACACCTGCCGGAACGTGGGCATCGCGTCGCGGGACAGCGCGCCCAGTGACGAGTCGTCGATGGGCACGTTCCGCCAGCCCAGCACCGTCAGGCCCTCGGCTTCGGCGATCTTCTCCACCGCGTCGCAGGCGGCCGCGGCGTCCTTGGACGACTGCGGCAGGAAGGCGATACCGGTGGCATAACTGCCCGCTGCGGGCAGCTCGAAATCCACGACCTCGCGCAGGAAGGCATCCGGGACCTGGATCAGGATGCCGGCACCGTCACCGCTGCGCGGCTCGGCGCCCTGAGCACCGCGGTGTTCGAGGTTGAGCAGCGCGGTGATGGCCTTGTCGACAATGTCGCGGCTACGACGGCCGTGCATATCGACGACCATGGCTACCCCGCACGAGTCGTGCTCGAACGCGGGGTTGTATAACCCGACGCGCTTGGGCGTCATATGCACCTGACCCTTCACCTGAACGTTGAGCTGCCGTTAACAGCTGCTCCGATGGAGTCGCACCCGGAGGTTGCGGGCTTAAGACCCCTCGGTCTTGTCTCGATAGGCTGTCCCCCAGGTGGAGATGATCCTGTTAGGGATGCGTCCGTGCAGCGCTGAACGGTGGCCTGGAAACCGGTCTCGACAAGTCGTAAAACGATATGACAATACCCGCCTGACATGCCAACTTCGTCAAGTCTAACCGCCAGCTGGCAGCACCGTAAATTTCCCGGCGGCCGGCGGGCGACACCCCGGCGGACGTGCTGTTTTGGCGCTGCAGTCTTCGTCACAGCCGCGCCGCGCCCGGCAGTCCGATGCGCCGAATCCGCCGCCGGTACATGTTTGCTGACGCCGCCTGAGGGCGGGCCCACCACCCCCGAATCGGCTCGCATGATCGTGCTCAGCGGGCGGCAAAAGCCACCGCGGGCAGGCCAAAGCGAGCGCTGCTAAGTTTGCACGGTAGCGATGGGCGGCACGCAGGAGATACTGGACGGGTACTGGTCCGCATCCGGCGCCGACGGTGAGCCGTGGCGCTTATCACTAGCCCAGGACGCACCCCACCAGCGCCAACCGATTGCCTGGCACCCGAGGAGCCCATGAACGAGCGCGACGAATTCCTGCGGGACCGTCTGCAGCCGCCGCCCGGCACGCCCGGCCCCCCGCCCAGGAGTGTGCCGCCTCCGCCGCCGGTCGGCCAGCGCCTCGCACCGCGGCCACCGTCGGCGCCTCCGGTACGCGCACCGGCGCCTCCGCAGCGTCCGCCCGCGCCGCCCCAGCAGCCCGCGGCCGCCCCGCCTGCTTTCCCGCGGCCACCCGCGATGTCGGCTCCACAGGAGGCCCCCGCACCCGCCGCTGCGGTGCCGCCGACCACCGCCACGCCGGCGCGGTCCACCACCCCCATCGGCGCAACACCCGACCGCGGTTGGCGACGCATGCTGCGGCTCATCACTTTCGGCCTCGTCAAGCTGGGTCCGTCACCCGCGCAACAGCAGGACGCCCAATACGAGGCGGCGATCCGGGCCCGCCTGCTCGGCAACTACAAAGTCGGCGTCCTGGGCAAGGGCGGCGTCGGAAAAACGTCGGTGGCCGCGAGTGTCGGCTCACTGTTCGCCGAACTCCGAAGGCAGGACCACGTCGTGGCGATCGACGCCGACACCGCCTTCGGCAGACTCAGCAGCCGGATCGACCCGGGGTCGTCCGGATCGTTCTGGGAACTCACCGCCGACAAGAACCTGCAGTCGTTCAGCGATGTGGTCGCCCGGGTAGGGCGCAACTCCGCCGGCCTGCACGTGCTCGGTGGCGAACCGGCGTCCGGGCCGCGCCGGGTGCTCGACCCCGCGATCTACCGGGAGGCCGCGTTACGCCTCGACCATCACTTCGCGATCTCGGTCATCGACTGCGGTTCCACGATGGACGCGCCGGTCACCCAGGAGGTGCTGCGCGATTTGGACGCGCTGATCGTGGTCTCCTCGCCGTGGGCGGACGGGGCGAACGCCGCCGCCAGGACCATGGAGTGGCTGGCCGATCAGGGCTTCGACACGCTGCTGCAGAACAGCATCGTCGTGCTCAACGATTCAGATGGCCACGCCGACAAGCGCACCCGGGCGTTGCTGGCCCGCGAGTTCATCGATCACGGCCGGCCGGTGATCGAGGTGCCCTTCGACCCCCACCTGCGGCCGGGCGGTGTCATCGATGTGAGCCGCGAGATGGCGTCGGCGACGCGGCGGAAATTCCTCGAGGTCACGGCGACGATCGCGGGCTATTTCGCGGCGCGGCACGACGACCGGCCCGGCTAGCCCCGTTCGGCTGCCTTTCCCATCCGCGCGGCCGGGTCGGCGATCGCCTCGATCTTGGCCACGCGGGACCCGCGGATCGTCAGCACGATGACGGCGAAGAGCCGGCGATCGGTGAATGCCAACAGCACCGGTTGCCCGACGGGGCCGCTGACCAACGTCACGTCCGGCCAGAGGTAGCGCAGCAGGTTGGTGGCCACCGCGTCCGGCCCGTGGTTGATCTGCTGCGGCGGGGGCGGGTCGGCGAGGATCGTGCCCACGCCCCACACCGTCGGGTCCAGCACGGCGGCCAACGCGGCAACGTCGCCGTTGGCGCATGCGGTGATGAACTTCTCGGTGACCAGCTGGTGTTCGGCCGTCGCCACCTCGTTGATTTTGGGTTGTGCTGCAACGAATTTCGCCCGCGCTCTGCGCGCCAGTTGACGGCAGGTACCCACCGGGCGGCCCACGGTTTCGGAGATCGATTCGAACGGAACGCCGAACACGTCGTGCAGCACGAAGGCGACCCGTTCCCCGGGACTGAGCCTTCGCAGCACTTCCAGCAACGCGGCGCGGATCTCGTCGTCGAGGGTGACCCGGTCGGCCGGGTCGGAGCGGTGCGGCGCCGGCCGTTCCTGGACCTCGCCCGGTCGTTCGTAGCGGGCGCGTGCCGAGCGGACCTGGTCGAGGCAGAGCCGGCTCGCCACCACCGTCAGCCAGCCTCGGAGATCCTCGATCCCGCTGACGTCGGCCCGCGAGAGCCGCAGAAACACCTCCTGCGCAACGTCTTCCGCGTCACCGACGTCGCCGAGCATTTGGTAGGCGAGGTTGACCAGATACGGGCGGTGACGACGCCAGGCCTCGGCGACCTGGTCGCCCGCTGACTGTGACTGGTTCATGCCTCTTCGACGATTCGCTGCAGCAAAAAGTTACAGGTTTCCCGGTGTAACTTTCCCACCTTTCGCCCCGTCCTTGGAACACCGCAGAAAAATTCCGAGAAAGGGGCCTTCCCATGACCATTGTGGTAACCGGGGCGACCGGCAACGTCGGACGCCCTCTCGTCGCCGCCCTAGCCGCCGCGGGAGCGCCGGTGCGCGCGGTGACCCGCGCGCCGGAGACGGCCGGGTTTGCGCCCGGCGTCGAACCGGTCGGGTCGGCGACCGCGGCGCTGCCCGGCGCGTCGGCGGTGTTCCTCAATTCCCGGGCGCTGGGTGAGGACCTGGAGAGGGTGGTGACCGAGTGCGTGCGCGCCGGGGTGACCAAGCTGGTTGCGCTCTCGGCGATCAACGCCGACGACGACTTCTCCCGGCAGCCGTCCCGCTTCCGCGGGGACCGCAACAAGGAGGTCGAACAGCTCGCCGTCGACTCCGGCCTGACATGGGTGAGCCTGCGGCCGACGGTATTCGCGACCAACTTCGCCGGCATGTGGTCGCCGCAGATCCGCGCGGGCGATGTGGTTTTCGGGCCGTATGCCGCGGCTTCGACGGCACCGATCGTCGAGACCGACATTGCGGAGGTGGCGGCGCGGGCGTTGCTCACCGATGAGCTTGTCGGGCAGCGGATCCCGCTGACCGGTCCGCAGGCTTTCACCAACTCGGAGCTGGTCGAGGCCATCGGCGCCGTGCTGGATCGGCCGCTGCAGTACCGCGAAATACCGAATGCCGCGGTACGCCAACGATTCCTCACGTTGGGCTTCACCGCCGACTTCGCGGATGCCTACATCGCCATGCTGGCCGCGACAATCGATGCACCCGCGCTGGTGACCCACGACGTGGAGAAGATCCTCGGCCGGCCGGCGCTCCCCTTCGGCCAATGGGTCGCCGGGCATCGCGACGTTTTCGCCCGTGCGAGTTAGCGAAGGAGCCGCCCATGTCCGAACCGCGTCCGCCGCGCTTCCTCAAGCCGATGAACAGGGTGATGATGGCGGTCCAACGCCTCGGGATCCCCACCGGTCCCGCGATGGTGCTGACGGTTCCCGGCCGCAAGTCGGGCCGGCCTCGCAGCACCCCGATGACACCATTCAAGTTTCAGGGTGGCCTCTATGTCGTGGCGGGCTATCCCGGCGCCGACTGGGCGGCCAACGCTCGGGCGGCGGGCACCGGCACGCTCAGCCGGGGACGACGGTCACGGCGGGTCCGGATCGTCGAACTCTCCGCCGGGGAATCGCGGCCGGTGCTGCGGGCGTTCCCCGCCAAGGTGCCCGTCGGTGTGTCGTTCGCGAAACGATCGGGGATGGTGCGTGATGGGACGGCGGACGGATTCGAAGCGTTGGCGGGGCGGCTCGCCGTCTTCCGCTTCGAGCCGACGTGAGGGCAATCGCGGATTCCTGGCCGAGGCCTACCAGACGATGGCCGCCATGTCACGGTTGTCCGAGCACACGCTGCGCACCGCGGCCTCGATGTCGGGGGCGGTGATGATCTGCAGGTCCTCGACCGTAACCGGTTGGCCCGCACGCTTTTGCGCGACCACGCGGGTGTCCCGAAATCCCTCGGCACGTTCGATGACGTTGCGGGCGAACCGGCCGTTCTGCATGGCGTCGATGCCATGCCGCCCGCCCGGCGTCGTGTAGTTGCGGATGGTCGTTGCCGCATCCAGGAATGCCTCCCGCGCGGCGTCGTCGAGCTTGCTGGCGCGCGGCGCCGCGTAGCGGTGCCCGATCTCGACGATCTCGGACGGCGAATACGATTCGAACCGCAGCTTGCGGTTGAACCGGCCGGCCAACCCCGGGTTCACGGTGAGGAATTCGTCCACCTGATCCTCGTAACCGGCGCCGATGAAACAGAAGTCGAAGCGGTGTGTTTCCAGCGCCACCAGGAGCTGGTTGACGGCCTCCATGCCGATCATGTCGGGTGTGCCGTCCTGGTGCCGCTCGATCAGGGTATAGAACTCGTCCATGAAAATGATTTGGCCAAGCGACTTTTCGATCAGCGCGTTGGTCTTGGGTCCCGACTCCCCGATGTAGTGGCCGCAGAAATCCGACCGGCGGACCTCCCGGATTTCGGGGTTGCGGACGATGCCCATGCCGGCGTAGATCTTGCCGAGCGCTTCCGCGGTGGTCGTCTTGCCGGTGCCGGGCGGGCCAACCAGCAGCATGTGGTTGGTCTGTCCCTCCACCGGCAGGCCATGCTCGAGGCGCATCATCCGCACTTCGAGCTGATCTTCGAGCGCCGACACGGCCTGCTTGACCGCGGCCAGTCCGACCTGCTTGGCCAGCAGTGCCCGGCCCTCGGCGAGCAACTCGGCGCGCCGCTCCGAGGTGGCGTCGTCGTCCAGCTCGTCACGGCTCTTGGCCGTCGATACGTCCCACCGATCGGTGCGGCTTGCGATCGTTTCCTCGTCGGTCACGACCAGGTGCAGGCTCGGGTCGGCCAAAGCCGCCTTCGCGGCCTCGGTCAGGACGCCGTTGATGGTGGCCTTCGACAGCCAGACCTGGGCCTTGTCCTCTTCACGCAGCTGGCGGTGCACCATCCCCCGCACATACGCCAAATCGGCGACCAGCAGCGGGATGTCGGCCGGCCCGATCGATGCGGTCAGCACGTCGGCGTCGAAGCGGCCCGACGCGTTGGTCTGCCCGATCACGTCGACGCGGTCGAGCCAGTCAAGCGCGACCCGGCCCTGCCCGAGATGCGCCGCGGCGTGGGCCGCCAGCGCGCAAATCGACGCCGTCACGGCCGACATGATGATCGCCTGCGGGGGAAGTTCCTCGGCGGCAGCCAGCAACACATCCGGCCAGCGCTGCGTCGTGTACATCAAGAACGCCCGGGCCAGCTGGTGCCACTGATAGTTGGCCCACGAATCGAGCAGGTCGCGATTGGAGAGCAGCCTGTCGGCCTCGGCGTATCCGCCGGCGATGGTCAGCGCCGACGACAACGCCAGCCCCACTTGCGATGCGTCGGTCACCGTGATTCCGATGTAGGGCCCCAGCTGGATCTCCGCGGCGAGCGTCTGTCCGATGCGGGTCGTTTCGCGGTGCAGCCATTCGCTGGTGGCGTAGAGCCTCTTAAGCGAGGCGAGGTCGTTGTCGCCGCAGGCGATGCGGCCCAGCCACGCGTCGGCCATCGACGAGTCGGCGTCGGTGGCCGCGACGAACTCCGGCAGCGCCGCCGCCCGGCCCTGCCTGCTCATGACTGCCATGGCCCGGTCGAAATGCCTACGGGCAGTTTGCAAATCACCCATCGCGTGTGCCTTCGAATCCTCGACGTCCTACATGACCGACATGGTGACCGGGTCGAGACTCACGTAGCGGTTCTCGGCGCGGAACATGTCCATCTCGACCAGCCAATCCTTCCCCGCCGCGCTGACCCGCACCATCGCCGGGCCAACCTGCTCGATGATCACCTCGAAGTTGTGCCGCTGTCCCTCGGGCAGCCTCGTGCCCGACGGGGCGATCGTGATCACGGTCGCGGGTCGCGGGGTGGGCGAGATCGGCGCGACGTGCTCCACGACGCTGACGGTGGTGCGCGGTGCGGGCCGCGCCGTGCTGACGACGCCGATCTCCGGCATCCGCACGCTGGCCCAGCGCGTCAAGTCGCGGGTATGCACGCACACCCGCTCGCCCGCGCCGGCGGTGCGGATCACGATCCGCTTGGTGACGGGATCGTCGGCGGCCACGAAAACCCTTGACAGCTCTCCGGCATCGGTGACGGGGATCAGCAGCCGGTCTCCGTTGCTCAGCTTTCCGACCAGCACGCCCGACGGGCCGATCTCGGTGAGCAGTTGATCGGGCAGCGGGCTGGGCCGCAGTGCCCGCAGGTAGGGCCGCGGGCCACACATGTTGGCCGCGGCGGCCGCGGCCTGTTCCCCGTTAAGCCGGCGCAAGATCACACTCGGCGGGGTGGGAGCCGGCGTCGGCGTGCGCACGGTGATCGTCGCGGTGCAGGTCGCATCCGGATACACGGTTACGTTCTGGATGACCTCGTCGGCGCGCAGCGTCCACGCCTGCGACAGCACGCGCGAGGCGATCGCGTCGGCCGGATACGCGTATGTCGTCATCCAGCCCGCCTCACCGCGGATGGCCTTCCATCTCTGCGTCTCCCCCTCGGTGGCGTCGCAGCCCAGCCGCCGGTCGAGCTCGGCCAGATCGGTTGCGGTGGCCACCTTCGCCCGCAGCCCCTGGCAACGCAGCAGGCCCGCGATGCGCTGCGCCGCCGAAATGGCCGCGGCGCCAACGGTGGTGCGCCAGCGGAGCGCTTGTGTGTTGTCGATGATGGACAGCCGCATGATCAACCAGGTTTCCCGCCGGCCCGCATACGGCGGGGTGCCGATCTCCGAGTCATACACCCGCGGGTAGTCCCCGATATTGCCGTGCCGGGACCCGAGTGAGACGACGCTGATCGAGTCGAGCTGCAGACCCAGCGCCTGGTGCATCATCGGCACCAATTCGACGACATCGATGACGTTGTCGGTCTCGACGGTCACCGAACCCGTCACCAAGGTCGCTTGGTGCGCCCGGCCGAGCAGCTGAACCGCCACCACCGCAACACCGTCTTGCACGCGGACCCCGCCGCCGGATCGGTTGTTGGCCACGGTGATTGGGGCGTTCCAGCGGATCGGGCGCCGCCCGCGCCGCCACAGCACCAGCCATGACCACGCCGGCTGACCCCACCAGTGGATGAACACCGCCGCGACCCCGACCGCCACGGCGATCGCCGCACCGATGTAGCCGGCCACCGCCCAACTCGCCGCCGCGAGCAAGACCACCACCCACACCCCGAGTACCCGCCGATTGCTACCCCGGCTGAACCCGGTCAGCGTGGAGCTCACCGCGCCCTCCTGAGCCGCGCGGCGATCGCGGCCACGAGCACACCGGCGGCCACCGCGCCGACGAACCCGATGGCGATATTGCGTGCCCGGTGGTCCGCCGGTGGGGGCGGCGGCGCCGGCCTGATGATCCGGCTCTGCGCGCCCGGCGGCATCCGGTCACCCGGCGGGATGTTGAACGTCAGTGCCGCAACGGGATCGACCAACCCGTACCCGACCTTGTTGTCCACTCCCGCGGGTGGATTGTGCGCCGACTGCACGATCCTGTTGATCACCTGATGGGCGCTCAGGTCGGGGAATTTCGCCCGGACCAGCGCCGCGACGCCGCTGACGTAGGCGGCCGAGAAGCTGGTGCCCCAGAAGGGCATGTTCTTCTCGCCGGGCCTCGACGGCGGGTACGCGTTCACCGGCCCACCACCCTGGGGTGAGAGACCCATGATGTGGGTGCCAGGCGCGGCCACACTCACCCAGGGGCCCGACATGCTTTTGTCGAGCGGGGCGCCGGTGGCATCGACCGCACCGACCGACAGGACGTAGTCGGAAAACCACGACGGCGACGAGACAACCTTGACCTGATGCCAGTCCCGCGGATCCGAGGGTTCCAGCGGGTCGTACATCGGGTTGTTGTTGCAGCCGGCCTCCCCGTCGTTTCCGGCCGCGGCCACCACCACCGCGT
Source organism: Mycobacterium sp. 852002-30065_SCH5024008 (assembly GCF_001665645.1). Taxonomy (NCBI): domain Bacteria; kingdom Bacillati; phylum Actinomycetota; class Actinomycetes; order Mycobacteriales; family Mycobacteriaceae; genus Mycobacterium; species Mycobacterium sp. 852002-30065_SCH5024008. Next base: position 49,883 of record NZ_LZSZ01000192.1, read on the forward strand.
CCTTGACGGTGGCGGCGTACCACAGTGCGGCGCCCAACGCCCGCTGGTCGGCGGGGGCCGCCGCCGGCAGGCAGGCGGTGACCGAAATGTTGATGACCTTCGCACCCATGTTGGCCGCGTGGACCACCGCGCGCGCTACCGTGTTGAGCGTGCCGGCTTTGACCTTCTCGTCGGAGTTGGGGTCCCCCGGCCCGGGGTTGACTGGCTCAAAAGCCCTGGAGGACTGGCGAATTGAGATGATGGTCGCGTGCGGGGCCACGCCCACCACCCCATCGGGCGCTCCCGGCGGAGGCGGGGGCACCGCGGGTTCGTCCTCGGTCTGCGGATCCGCCGGGCCCTGTCTCTTATACACATCT